>JAZTZA010000311.1:0-7999 GCA_045637185.1 Acutalibacteraceae bacterium | reverse complement strand
GCCGATGCTATAAAGCTCGCGCTCGGTCTTATGGAGGACGGAATGCCTGCCTCAAAGGCCGCCAAGCGAGCAGCCGCAGAGAGCGGAGTGCCGCGTGCTGAAATATATAAGGCAATTACGCAAAATTAACTATACAAATTGCAAAAAATGTGGTACAATGGAACTGTATAGAATACAGTGGTCCAATGTGCCGCATTTTATTTAGCTTAGGAGGTGTCCGTATGCTTAAAAGGTTGCTCTGTCTCGTGACGGTGACGGGGATGCTTTTGTCCTTGCTGACCGGTTGCAGTGATATCACAGGCAGTCCGCGAGAGCTTTTGCGCGCGCCCAAGGCGACCGGTGATATGGGCGAGATACAGACCGCCCTTTACAAGTACGCGGGCAACGGCATCACCCTTAAATATCCGCGAAACGGCGATAACCGCTCGGCCTTTATGCTCACCGACCTCGACAGCGACGGGGTCAGGGAGGCGGTCGCCTTTTATTCGGTGCCCGATACCGCTGAAGCGGATGCGGTTCACGTCAACATCATTGACCGCATCGATGGAGAGTGGAAATCTACCGCCGACGTCGTGACGGTTGGCAACGCCATTGACAAGGTCGCGGTTGCTGACATTTCGGGCAAGGGTGCCTTTACCCTGTTGGTCGGCGTCGAGCTGTTCAGCTCCATCGGAAACCAGCTCAACCTCTATGACTACGACGGAGAAAAGCTGACCCAGCAGGTTCAGGAAAATTATACGAGCTTTATGGTCTGCGACCTCATCGGCAACAAGGGTAATCAGCTTGTCCTCTTTTCGCTCAACACCGCCGACCGTGTTTCCGAGGTCAAGATGTATACCTTTGACGGCGAGGCTATCGAGCTTCGCGGCAAGGTCAACACCGACGGCAACATCAGCGGCTATGCGCAGATAAAGGTCGGCAAGCTGGCTTCGGGTCAGCCCGCCATATACATAGATGCCAACAAGAGCAGCGTGTCTACTGTGACCGACGTCGTCTACTATCGTGACGGAAAGCTCGTTTCGCCCTTTTTCGACCAGACGGTCGGCGAGACTCAGATAACCCTGAGAAATACCAACGAGCTCAGTGCCGACATCGACGGCGACGGCTCCGCAGATATCCCTTTTACCGAGATATTGCCCGGATACGCCTCCCGTTCGGAGAGCGACCGAATGTATCTTACATCCTGGAAAAGCTTCAACGGCTCCCACTTCACCGACCTGATACGCGGCGACTTCTTCTATGACGGCGGATACCGTCTGGAGTTTCCGGATGCGTGGGTCGGCAACGTTACCCTCGTCACCGATACGGGCAACCGTATGCGAAGCTATCGCATCTGGGACCCCGTGATGCAGACGACGGGCAGCGAGCTGTTGCGCATACGGGTATACGATGCGGAGAATTTCGACAGCATCGACACTTCCGGAATCATAGAACTTGCCCGCAACGAAACGACCGTTTGGGCGGCACGCATCGTTGCAAGCGAGGGTGAATATGCATTGGACGAGGCAACCGTCCGCAAACTTTTCAGTCGGCTCTGACAGGAGGTCTAAAAATGAAACGTATTCTTGTTGTTGAGGATGAAGACGCTATCCGCGAATTTGTGGTCATAAACCTTAACCGCTCGGGTTATGACACGGTTGAAGCAAGCAGCGGCGAGGAGGGTCTGCGGCTCTTTAACGAGCTGGAGGACGAGTTCCAGATCGCCCTGCTCGATATCGCACTCCCCGGCATAGACGGACTGACCGTCTGCAAGGAGATGCGCCGTAAGAGCGACTCCATCGGAATAATTATGCTGACCGCTCGCACTCAGGAGATGGATAAGGTGTCGGGCCTGATGCTCGGCGCCGACGACTACGTTACCAAGCCCTTCAGCCCCAGCGAGCTGGTGGCGAGGGTCGATTCCCTTTACAGAAGGGTCGAGATGGTCAACAGGCACAAGTCGGAAAAGCCGGTTCAGGAGGAGATAACCCTTGGGGACTTTACCCTTAACCTGCGCCGTCACACCCTGACAAAGAGGGGCGAAAACATCGAGCTTACTCAGGTCGAGTTCAAGATAATCGAGTATTTCTTCACCTATCCCGACGAGCTGCTTGACCGCACCGACATACTTAATCGCGCCTGGGGTGACGAATACTTCGGTGAGGAGAAGATAGTCGACGTTAACATTCGCCGCCTGCGTATGAAGATCGAGGAGGATCCGAGCAACCCCGTCCGTATCGCTACCGTATGGGGTCGCGGCTACAAGTGGGTGACCGATCCCGTCCAGCCGGAAGAAGAGGCTGAACAGGGTGAGACTGAGGAAGTTGCTGAACCCGTCGAGGCCGACGAGCAGGAATAATATTCGGCATTATCACTAAGTAAGAAAGGAGATGCTCTGCCGTGAACAACATTAAGAGATATACCAACATCGGCCGCAGGCTGCTGTTCAATGCGATGGCCCTTATCGGCGCGATACTTGTGCTTTTGAACGTGACGCTGAGCATCGCCGTTAACAACTATTACTACAACGAGGTCGCTGAGATACTCTCGGCATACGCGCAGTCCTTCGACACCCTGTCGGTCGTCGACAGGTCGAGCTATGAGGCGCACGCGCGTCAGCTTGCCGAGGAATTCAATATGAAAAACGGGGTCGAGGTTCAGTTTTTGGACTCCGACGGTAACGTGATGGTCTCGACCAACGGCTTCTTGCCCGAGACCGAGGAGAAGTACGGCGACTACGAAAGTGCCGTCCTCTCAAGCGGTAAAACGGCCATGTGGACGGGCAGGCTTTCCTCGGGAGAAAGGGTTATGTCCTATTGCGCCGTTCTGACCGACTACGGCAAGGGCTCCAACGGCGCCGTCAGGTGCGTTACCTCCCTGACCAACATCAACCGACAGATACTGTTCTACGAGATGGTGGCGGTATTGGTCGGCGTGCTTGTGATGGTCATCGTATACATCTTGGGTAAATATTTCGTTCAGTCCATCGTCCGACCCCTGCACGACGTTACTAATATGGCGCGGCAGATCGCGGGCGGTGACTTCAAGTCGCGTATCGAGGTGCGCGAGCTTAATGAAATAGGTGAGCTTTGCGACTCCATCAACTATATGGCCAGCGAGCTTGAGTCGACCGACCGACTGAAAAACGAGTTCATCTCCTCGGTGTCCCACGAACTGCGTACCCCCCTGACCGCCATCAAGGGCTGGGGCGAAACGGTGCGTGACTCGGTCTACACCGACCATATGCTCGTGACCAAGGGTATCGACGTTATTCTGCGCGAGTCGGAGAGGTTGTCGGGTCTGGTTGAGGACCTGCTCGACTTTTCAAGGATGCAGTCGGGCAGAATGACCTACAAGATGGAGAGGACAGACATCCTCGCCGAGCTGGGTGAAGCGGTGTGTATGTATGAGGAGCAGGCCAAGAAGGCGGGCGTTCTGCTTGCCTATCAGGAGCCTGACATTACCCCCTGTGTCATCGGCGATTCCAACAGGCTTACACAGGTGTTTGTCAACATTATCGACAACGCCATCAAATATAATCACAACGGAGGAGTTGTGCAGATCAAGGTCGGCGTCGAGCAAAACAACGTGCAGATAAGCATCTCCGACACGGGCGTCGGAATACCTGCTGCCGATCTCGACAAGGTCAAGGAAAAGTTCTATAAAGCCAACCAAACTGTCAGAGGCTCGGGTATAGGTCTTGCGGTGGCGGATGAGATAGTCCGAAACCACGGAGGTCTGCTTATGGTCGACAGCAGTGAGGGCATCGGTACGACGGTCACGGTGGTTCTGCCTATTGCCGTTGAGGCCGAGGCGGTCGGCGATAACTCTGTTGAAGGGAGCGAGGAATTGTAATGGGTTGCAAACCTTGTAAAAAGACGTCCATCGGCGGACAGGCGCTTATAGAGGGCATTATGATGCGTGGGCCGCACAAGTCGGTTATGGCCTGCCGTATGCCCGACGGCACCATCTCGGTCGAGGACGTGCAGATCAACAGCCTTGCAAAAAAACATAAAATTCTCGGCCTGCCCGTAATTCGCGGCGCGGTCAACCTCGTTGAGTCGATGGTGGTCGGATATAAGACGATGATGATGTCAGCCGAGAAAACGGGTATGCTCGACGAGCTCGATGATAAGAAAGAGGCCGAGGTCGAGGAGACTGTTGAGGCCGAGGTTGAAGCTGAGAACGCAACCGAAGAAGCCGATCAGACCGAGGCAGAAGTGCCTGCCGAAGAAGCGGCTGAAGAAGTTGAAACTGCAGAAGAAACAACGGAAGAAGTCGTTGAGGAAATCTCGGAAGAAGAAACCGACGAGGAACCTGCCGAAGAAAAGCCGAAGAAAAAGGACGATGGCTTTATGATGGCCGTTGTGAGCGTCCTCTCGACCGTGTTGGGCGTTGCGCTGGCGATAGTACTCTTTATGTACCTGCCGAGCAAGCTTTTCGACCTTCTCAACTCGCTTGAAGCGGTCGACATCACCGCCTACAAGGCTCCCTTTGAGGGCACGCTCAAGATAATCATCTTCCTTGTCTATATGTTTGCCATCTCCTATATGAAGGAGATAAAGCGTGTCTTTATGTACCACGGTGCCGAGCATAAGAGCATCTTCTGCTACGAAAAGGGGCTTGAGCTGACGGTCGAAAACGTCCGCGAGCAAAAGCGTTTCCATCCCCGTTGCGGAACTTCCTTTTTAATTTTGATGCTCATTGTCAGCGTACTGTTTTATCAGCTTTTGCTGTTTATTCCGCCTATCCGCGCCCTTTCAAGCATCACTTGGCTGTGGACGGGTATCAAGTTGTTGGCTCTGCCCCTTATCTGCGGTGTCGGCTACGAGCTTATCAGATTTTGCGGCCGCCACGACAACTGGCTGACCCGCATTATTGCCGCGCCGGGTCTGTGGGTACAGCGTATTTCCACCAAGGAGCCTGACGACAGTATGATCGAGGTGGCCATCGCCGCCCTTTCGGCCGTCATTCCCGAGAATACGGAGGACGACAATTGGTAATCGATACCGCGCGGCTCAAGGAGCTCCAAGAGCGGCTCGGGTCGATGGGTGTGACATCGGCGGCCTTTGAGGCGAGGCAGATGCTTGCATCGGCTCAGAATGAGGCTCAGCTTGAGGATTGGGTCACCCGTCGGCAAAAGGGAGAGCCGTTGCAGTACCTTTTGGGCGAATGGGAGTTCTGGGGCCTGCCCTTTGAGGTGGGCGAGGGGGTGCTTATCCCTCAGCCCGACACCGAGATATTGGTCGAGCAGGCGCTCGCATCGGTAAAGGGGATAGACGCACCGAGGATACTCGACCTTTGCGCAGGGAGCGGTTGCGTTGGGATTGCACTCGCGCATGAGCTGCCCAATGCGGCGGTTACTGCCGTCGAACTGTACGACGAGGCATTCGGCTACCTTGAGCGCAATATACGGCTCAATTCGGTCGGGGTCACCGCTGTAAAGGCGGATGTTTTGGCATCGCCGCCTGAGCAACTGCAAGGCGAGTGGGACTTGATCGTCTCCAATCCGCCATACATTTCCCTTGACGAAAAAGGGCAGTTATCCGCCGAGGTGCTCTTTGAGCCCGAGCAGGCGCTTTTCGCCGAGGAAAACGGGCTTAAATTCTACCGCGCCATCGCGGAGCATTGGTTGCCCTTGCTTAAAGAAGGGGGCACCCTTGCCGTTGAGATAGGGTACAGGCAAGCCGAGGCGGTAAGGGGCATATTTGCTCCCTATGAAACTAAGGTGCAGGCCGACTACGGCGGTAATGACAGGGTCATAACATTGGTAAAGAAATCCATTTGACATATTAAGAATACGGAGGACATCACTATGGCTGAAAAGAAAAATCTTGGCGTGAACAATCCTGCCGGTGCAAAGGCAAAGAGCGAGGCGCTGGCAACCGCCCTTTCGCAGATCGAGAAGAAGTACGGCAAAGGCTCGATTATGAAGCTCGGCGAGAACACGGCGATGAACGTTGAGGCTGTTTCGACCGGCTCAATCGGACTTGACTGTGCGCTCGGAATCGGCGGTGTGCCGAAGGGCAGAATTATCGAGATATACGGACCCGAGTCATCGGGTAAGACCACCATCGCCCTGCACGTTGTTGCCGAGGCGCAGAAAACGGGCGGCGATGCGGCTTATATCGACGTTGAGCACGCTCTTGACCCCCTCTATGCAAAAAATCTGGGCGTCGACATCGACTCCCTTCTCGTCTCACAGCCCGACACGGGTGAGCAGGCCCTCGAAATTGCCGAGGCGCTTGTTCGCTCGGGCGCCCTTGACGTCGTGGTAATCGACTCGGTTGCGGCCCTTGTTACCCGCGCCGAAATCGAGGGCGATATGGGTGATTCCCACGTTGGCGTGCAGGCTCGCCTTATGTCGCAGGCTCTGCGCAAGCTGACCTCCGCCATATCCAAGTCCAACTGCGTTGTTATCTTCATCAACCAGCTTCGCGAGAAGGTCGGCGTCGTCTACGGCAACCCCGAGGTTACCCCCGGCGGTCGCGCGCTGAAGTTCTATTCCTCGGTGCGCATCGAGATCCGCAAGGGCGAGACCATCAAGGTCGACGGTGAAATGGTCGGCGCGCACACTCGCGCAAAGGTCGTAAAGAACAAGGTTGCACCTCCCTTCAAGACGGCTGAGTTTGACATTATGTACGGCAAGGGCATCTCCAAGTCGGGCGAGATGGTCGATATGGCGGTCGAGTTCGATATCATTAAGAAGAGCGGTGCCTGGTTTTCCTACGGCGAGCGCCGTCTGGCACAGGGTCGCGACAACGTAAAGGCCCTCTTTGAGAGCGATAAGGCTCTGGCCACCGAAATTGAAGAAAAGGTTATCGCCGAGCTGAAGAAAAAGGGTGGCGCGGCCGCTGACGAGCCTGTACAGGAGACTGCCCCCGTTGCCGCCGAGGACACTATGGCGGTCAAGGCGGTGCCGAAGGTTCGCTCCCGCGTAAATCTCGACGTTGACGTTGACGACTGATGCGTTTAATACGGGTCAGCATACGCAGAAAATCCCTCAACGGCTTGTTTTTCGAGCCGAGGGTTGAGCTTGACGGCGACTATGCAAAGGACGGCGCCCTGCTTGTTGACAGGGCGACCTTTGATGAGTGGGGACACGCTGAGGGCGAGGATGTGAGCGAGGCTCAGGTCGAGACCCTTATCGCGATGTCGCGCCATCGTCGCGCCTATTCAAAGGCGCTGTGGCTCTTGTCGGCGAGGGACTACACCGCGCGCGGAATGATGCAAAAGCTCATGCGCGATTACGGTGAGGATGCGTCGAAGGCGGCGGTTGAGCGGCTTTGCGACAATCGGCTCATCGACGACGAGCGTTATGCCGAATATTACGCCGAGAGAATGATGGCCGACCAAAACCTGTCGCGCCGTCAGGTATATAACAAGCTGGTGCAAAAGGGCGTGCCCCGCCATCTTGCCGAGGCGGCGGTCGATGCCGTTGAGGTGTCGAGCGACGACCAGCTTGACCAATGGATAGAGAAGCGGTACGGGTCAAAGCTTGCGAGCGGCGACCCTGACCAGATAAGAAAGACTGTTAATGCCCTTGTAAGAAAGGGATTTAACTATTCCGATGTCCGCGCCGCGATAAAGCGGTACTGTGATGCGGAATTTGATGATTGAGAGGTTGCCGATATGGGTTGTAAGGTAGGAATGATATCACTCGGATGCCCGAAGAATCAGGTGGATGCGGAGCTTATGCTTCACCGTCTGCACGAGGCGGGCTATACGGTGACGAATGATGAGTCGAGTGCGAACGTTGTTATCATCAACACCTGCGGCTTTATCGACGACGCAAAAAAGGAAGCCATCGAGAATATACTTGAGATGGCGGCACTCAAGCCTGAGGGCACCATCAAGGGCATCGTAGTCACACGCTGTCTTGCTGAGCGTTATCGCGAGCAGATACGCGCCGAGCTGCCCGAGGTTGACGTCGTGCTGGGTATCGGCTGCAACGATGACACCGTTGACGCGGTCGAAAAGGCGCTCGGCGGTCAGCAGTACGAGGCTTTCGGTGATAAAT
>JAZTZA010000310.1:0-2611 GCA_045637185.1 Acutalibacteraceae bacterium | reverse complement strand
TAATCTCGGCGCTATAATCCGTACGGCTGAATGTTGCGGAGTTCACGGGGTGATTATCCCCAAGCGCCGCTCCTGCGGAATCAACTTTGCGCTAAGCAAGGCGGCCTGCGGCGCTCTTGAATATATGAAGATCGCGCGTGTGACCAACCTTGCCGCCGCCATTGATGAGCTGAAGGAGGCGGGTGTATGGGTCTATGCCGCCGATATGGACGGAGTCGATTGCGAGAAGCAGGATTTTTCGGGCCCTGCCGCCCTTGTCGTTGGGTCGGAGGGTCGCGGAGTCGGCCGACTTGTTAAGGAAAAGTGCGATGTCATCGTGTCCCTGCCAATGCGCGGACGCATTACCTCGCTTAACGCCTCTGTTGCCGCGGGTGTCCTGCTTTACAGGATATTGCGCGACCGCTAAACTTGTATTTTATTAGGGAGTGTTTGCTGTGAAGAAGAAAAAATCCGATAGCAGAGAACTCAGCTTTGATTTTGATACCCCGTTAGCACCCGAGCCGAAGCCCACCGTATCTGCAAAAAGCGTGGGATTCCAGACCGAGATCTCCGACGCTGAGCAGTACAGATGGGGTCGCTCTCCCTCTGTGCAGAGGGTCAACGTGCTCACCGCCGACGAGGTTATGGGCAGGGGTAAGAGAGTGCCTGCCGTTCCCGTTGAAAAGGAGCCTGTACCTGCCGAGAAGGAAATACCTATGACTCAGGCCAAGCCAAGCGTGAAGGCAGAGGACAAGCTGTCGCCTGCCGCGAGAATGGTGCTTCACTTGATGCAGGACAACGAATCGGTCATCGAGGCGCCTGCAAGAAGCATCGACCTGCCGGTAGAGGAGCCTGTTCCTTCGATTTCCTTCCCTGAGCGCAACGAGCAGGTGGCAAAGGCGGTTGAGCGCCGCGTTGTGCCGGAGTTTTCGGATCTTGATGATGAAAAGGAAATAGCACCTGCATCCGAGCCTGTTAAGGTTGCCGAGGCTAAAACCATATCCTTCAACTTTGATGATAATGCCAACACCTCTGTGCCTGTAATTGAAGAAGAACCCAAGGTCGAAGAAAATGCCGTAGAGCAGGGCTTCAACCTTGCGAGAAAGGCCTTCGTTGAGTCCTTTGAGCTTGACAACGAGCGGCTTAATGATGTTGTCGATACTGCAACAACCGATGATTTGGAAAGGACTGCAGTATTTGCTCCAACGGCTGACGAGCCTGCTCCGCAGACCGATTCTGCTACCAAGAGCATCGACTTTGATTTTGATGTTGACCTGCCCTCTGACTTCGCTGACGATGAAGAAGCAGACGACGAGGTCGAAACTATCGAGGATTACCGTTCGGTCGAGGATGCCGATGCTATCTATACCGATTTTATGCGCCGCAAGACAAGACTTGTCTTCAGGAGTGCCTTTACTGCTGTGCTGGCGGCTCTGCTTTTGATTCTAACCTTTGTCAAGGACGTTGTTCCTTTCGGTCAGCCCGTTTTCTTCACGGTTATGACCGTCCTGCTCGGCCTTGGCGCGTTGGTAAATATCAGTATTTTCAGTTCTGTCGTTTCCTTGATAAAAGGCAAATTTGATGCTGACTTTGCACCGATGTTTGCCCTTGTTGCTTCGATTGTTCAGTCGGTCGTCGTCGGCCTTACCAATGCCGACGGCATCAAAGCGACCTCTATGGTCGCGGCTGTCGTTATGACCACCCTTGTTTTCAACTGCCTTGGCAAGCTTTATACTGTCAAGCGCGTTCTGCTCAATTTTGATGCCGTTGCAAACGAGGAGACAAAGAATGCCGTACAGCTTGTCGGTTCACCCGCATCGACCACCTTTGCCGATCCGTCAAGGGTAGGGGAGTCGCTCGTTTTCGGCCGTCACCGTGTCATTGACCTTAAGAACTTTATTGGTTATTCACTTTCGTCCGATCCGTATGAGCGGATGACCTTCCGATTTATGATAATTTCGCTTTCAGCGTCGGTCGTTGCGGCGTTGTTGTCGATGTTTGTTTCTCATTCAAATGCGGCACAGGTTATTACCGCCTTTGCTACCGTTGCGGCAATTTGCGCACCTTTTTCCTCCCTTATTTCAACAGGCAGAAACCTTTTCAGAGTCTGCCGCAGACTTCGTAATGAGGGAGCGATGCTCACAGGATATCAAGCGGCTGAGGATATCAGCGAGGCGAACGTCGTCAGCTTTACCTCCGAGGACCTCTTCAGCGACGATTGCGTAAGTCTCTACAACTTCAAGACCTTCCATGATTTCCCGATCGACACCGCCATTATTACTGCTGCTGCCCTGACGAGAGCGGGCAACAGTCCGCTTGCCGGTGTGTTTAACCAGATAGTTGCCACCAACTCGGGCAAACTGCCTTTGGTCGACACCGTTATTTACGAGGATAAAATGGGACTTACCGGCTGGGTCAATGACCGTAAGACCCTGCTCGGAAACCGAATGATACTTGAGTCCCACAATATTGAAACTCCGCCCATTTCCCTTGATAAGAAGATAGTAAGCGCGGGTAAGTTCCCCGTTTATCTCGCGGTAGACGACAAGCTTGTTGCCATCTTTATCGTCGGCTACACAGCAAAACGTTCCCTCCTTTACCGTATCCGTCGCCTTATCAACACAGGGGTATC
>JAZTZA010000309.1:0-8295 GCA_045637185.1 Acutalibacteraceae bacterium | reverse complement strand
ATCTCACCCTTGGGCAGCAGCATATCGAGCATATCGCTGGTCACGTCGACCAATCCGCCCGTGTTGCCGCGCAGGTCGAAGATAAGGCCCGTCGCACCCGATGCAACCGCCTCGTCAAGTGCCGATTTGAACTGTTCGGTGGTGGCGGTGTTGAAATCGGTGATCTCGATGAGGCAGACGGTGCCTATCATACGCGAATATACGCTGGTTGCGGTGAAATCGCCGCGGGTAACGGTGACGTCAAAGGTCTCGCCGTCGCGCAGGACGGTCAGGATGACGTCGGTGCCCGATTCTCCGCGTATATTGCTGACCGATTGGTCGTAATTTTCCTGAGTGACTGCAACCGAGTCAACCGCTATGATGCGGTCCTTGCTCTGAAGCCCTGCCTGAGCGGCGGGCGATTCCTCGGACACGCGCACGACGTATATTGCGCTCGCCTCGGGGTCAAAGACCACCGTAACGCCGACTCCCGAGGTGCCGCCCTCGTTGGAGTAGAGTATCGAGGAGTAGGTCTCTTCGTTAAGATAGGCGGAATATGGGTCGCCGAGGCCGTAGATGTAGCCGGTCGCCATCATATCGTTGAGCTCCGACTCGTCCACCTCGTCGGCGTCGACGTAAAACCTGCGCACTACGTTCTGCAGGGCGACCAGCTTTCCGTAGGCGCTGTCGTTGGAAAGGCACATCGACAGGGCGTTGGGCACGATCAAAAGGGCGATGAGGGCGCCCGTAAGGAGCAGCCCCAGCTTGCCGAGCACCGACTTTATAAAGCCGATCCGCCTTTTCTTCTTCACTTCGGCCTCTATTTTAGGGCAGTTTTCAAACTGCTCATAGTTGCTTTCCATAATAAACACTCCTTTTTTCGACAATAGAAAAACAAAAACAGCCGACGGGTAGCCGTCGGCTGTAAATGGTTAAAAGAATGACATCGGGTCGACCGTTTTTCCGTTTTTCTGCACCTCGAAGTGAAGATGCGGGCCGGTCGAGTTGCCGGAGGAGCCGACATAGCCGATGGTATCACCCTTGTTGACCTTGGTGCCGACCTTGAGGGGACTGAGGGCCTTCATATGTGCGTAGAGGGTGACATAGCCATTGTTATGGTCGACCATAACACAGTTTCCGTAACCGCCGTAATATTTGCTGAGTATGACCTCTCCGCTGTCGGCGGCAACTATCTTGGCGCCGTAGATACCGCTCGAAGCAATGTCGATGCCCGAGTGGTTCTCCTTGCCGTGATAGGGGCAGATGCGGGGGCCGTATTTCTCGGACAGGCGGTAGAAGCCCGGCACAGGCCATATAAACTGACCCGAACCCGAAACAGAGGGAGAGGACTGCTCCTGCTTTTTCTTCTCGATGGCGGCGGCAAGGTCCTTCTGCATCTGGGCGTAGTCCTTCTGCTTGGACTCAAGGTTATGGATGGCACCCTCGTTCTTCTGAACGATGGCGTTGACCTTGTTGTACTGCTGGGTCAGCTCGGCCTTCTTCTCGTCGATGGTGGCCTTTGAGGCGGCGAGCTTGTCCTTTTCGGCGGCGAGCTTGTCCTGCTGAGCGGCCAACTCGTCAATGTAGCCGAGCATAGTCTGCAGGGTCTCGTTGTCCTTTTTGGACATCGACTCCATCAGCTGCGACTTGGACAGAAGCTGAGCCAGATCGCTCGAGGAGCCGAGCATTTCAAGGCCGCTGTAGAAGCCGCCGCTGGTGTAGATGGCAACCAGCCGCTGTTTGAACTGATTTATCGAACGGCGCAGGTCGAGCTCGGTCTGTGCGATGGACTTTTCAAGCTTTTTGACCTCGTTTTCAAGGGTGTCTATCTGGGTCTGATAGAGGTCGATTTCCTTTTGTGTAGCGGCAATCTGCTGCTTGAGAGCGGCCTTCTGCTGTTCGTAGGGGGCGTTGGCCTTCTCCAAAGCGGCGATCTGCTGCTTTATCTGATTGCTGTTGGCCTTGGCGGCGTCAAGCTGAGCCTGAAGCTCCGACAGGGTTGCGGCGGAAGCGGTCAGATGAGGCTGCTCGACGCAGACAAAGGTAAGCGCGAGCATAACCACGCAAAGCACAAGGCTGACTGTCCGTCTGAAACGACCCATAACCGTTTCCTCCCTTTCGAAAAATTAGTTGTAGTAGTTCATCGGGTTCTTGTAACCGCCGTTGAGCCTTATCTCAAAGTGGAGATGAGGGCCCGTGACGTTACCCGTCGCACCGACGTAGCCGATGGTGGTTCCCTTGGTAACGGTGGCACCTACCTTGTAGCTTGACAGGTATCTCATATGTCCGTAGAGGGTGGTGTAACCGTTGCCGTGGTCGATTATAACGCAGTTGCCGTATCCGCTGTAATACTTGCTGAGGATGACGGTACCGCTGTCGGCGGCGACGATGGTCTTGCCCAGAACGGTGCCGTTGGAGCTGATGATGTCGATGCCGTTGTGGTTTCTGCCCCAGCGGGAGCCGAAGCCCGACGATATCTTGTAGCATCCCGGAACGGGCCAGATGAAGTTGCCGGTGCCGACCAGCTTGTTGCCCGACGAGCCGGTGCCCTGCTGAGCCTTCTTGATGGCGTCGGCGATCTCCTTTTGCTCGGCCTCGATGGTCTTGAGGTCGGAGTTAAGGGAGCCGATCTGGCTGTTGTAGTTCTTGACTATCTTGTTGACGGCGTTGTAGGCCTCAACAAGCTCCTGCTTCTTGACCTGTATCTCGTTTTGAGATACCTCAAGCTGCTGCTTTGCAAGCTCAAGCTCCTCGATGGCCTCGAGGATGCCGGTTATCATCTCGCTGTCGTGCTTGGAGACCGACGAAGCAAGCTCCGCCTTGGCCAAAAAGTCGCCGTAGTCGGAGGCCGAAAGCAGAACGGCAAGCTCGGTGTTGCCGGTGGTGTACATTATAACGAGGCGCTGTTTAAGCTCCTCTTTCCCCTTTTCAAGCTGCTCGGTGCGCTCCTTGATGGTGGTGTGGCACTGCTCAACCTGCGCCTCGTAGAGATCGATTTCCTTCTGGGTAGCGGCGATCTGCTGCTCGAGGGCGGCCTTCTGCTGCTCGTAGGGGGCGTTTTTCTTCTTCAGCTCGGCAATCTTTGCCTTGACGGCGTTGGCCTCCGCCTTAGCGGCGTCCAACTCCTGCTGATACTGCGCGACGGATTTTGCGTGGGCGGTGGGCACGAGGGTATCGCTGACACAAAAGACCGAAAGCATAAGCACCGTGCACAAAACCACGCTTAGCAGGCTTCTAAAGCGCACGGAACTCACTTCCTTCCTTGCGCAGATATTTTGCAATGGTAAAGCGGCTTCCCGCAAGGCCGATGACGACACCGATGCCGGTGAAGAGGCCGAAGAGCTTAAGTGCTAACTCGCGGAAAGGAATGAGGGTGAAGCCGTCGATCGACTCGGCAAAGCCGGAGCCCGCGATGGTGTAGATGGAGTAGAGCAGCAAGGTCGAGAAGACGGCGGCGAAGAGGCCGATGATGATACCCTCGACCATAAAGGGTGCGCGGATGAAGGAATCGGTGGCACCGACCGCCTTCATAATGCTGATCTCAAGCTTGCGGCTGTACATCGTTATGCGGATGGTGTTGCAGATGATGACCGACGCGATGATGAGCAGCAGGAGCATAACGCTCAGGCTGGCAACGTAAACGATGTTCTTGATGTTGACGATCTTCTGCGCGATGGCACGCTGATGGCGGACCGAAGCGACACCCTCGGTCTTTTCGAGGGCCTTGACCGTCTTATCGAACTTTTCGAGGTCCTTCAGGTGCACCTCCGAGCCGTTGGGCAGGGGGTTGTCCCCTTCAAGATAGGAGGTGAACAGCTCCTGCTGGTCCTCGGTCAGATTCATACTGTCGAGCAGCTCGCTGAGGGCGGGGTCACGCGGCTTGTAGATGGATTCGGAGATGTTGTCCATCTTGCCGATCTTGGTGGAAAGAGCCTTGGCCTCGGTATCCTCAAGCTCGGTATCGTAGTAGACCATAACGACATTCTGCTCCTGCAGAACGCCGAGGTATGCGTTGATATTCTCGGTCAGCGCGAAGGCGACGCCCATAATAAGCATACAGGCGACCAGAACGCCGATGGAGGCAAGGGACATCAGTCGGTTGACCCAGACGTTCTTAAAGCCCTCGCCGATAAGGTAACGGGTGCTTCTTGCATTCATCAAAGGTCACCGCCCATCATTTCAATATTGAACTCGTCACCCGAGGGGACGGTTGCGGGCGCAACGGGAAAATCCTCTGCGCTGGCGGCGTTGTCGGCGACGACGCGGCCGTTTTCTATCATAACTACGCGGCGGTTGAAGTCGCGCACAAGCTGATGCTCGTGGGTGACCATTACGATGGTGGTGCCGCGGCGGTTGATCTCGGTAAGAAGGTCGACGATCTCATAGGACATCTGGGGGTCGACGTTACCCGTCGGCTCATCGGCGATGATGAGGGAGGGGTTGTTGATGAGGGCGCGCGCCAGTCCGACGCGCTGCTGCTCACCGCCCGAAAGCTCGGTCGGCTTGCAACGGGCCTTGGAAGCGAGCCCCACAAGGTTGAGGGCATTGGCGACACGGCGGCGTATTTCCTGCTTGGAGGCGCCGACGATATGCATCGCAAAGGCGACGTTCTCCGCGACGGTCATAGTCGGGATCAGGCGGAAATCCTGAAAGACGATGCCCATCGTGCGACGAAGCTGAGGAATCTGACGGCGCTTGATCTTGGACAGCTTGTAGCCGCTGACGGTGATCTCGCCCGCGCTCATCTTTTCCTCGCGCATAATAAGCTTCATAAAGGTACTTTTACCTGCGCCCGAGGGGCCGACGACAAAGACAAACTCGCCTCGGTTGATCTTCAGGTTGAAGTCCTGCAAAGCGTGGGTACCGTTTTTGTAATTCTTGTAAACGCCGCGAAATTCGATCTGAGTGCGGCTGTTGGCTGGCTCAATGATATCGCGTTGCTTAGGCATAATTTCTCTCCTTATTAGAACAGGGACCGGTCAAGTAGATTAGTACTTGACCGGATTTGCGTTAAGATATTTCTTGACCATAAGTGCGATCTTGAAGACGATAGCGTGGTCAAATTCGCGCAGGTCAAGTCCGGTAAGCTTCTTGATCTTCTCAAGGCGGTAGACCAAGGTGTTGCGGTGAACGAAGAGCTTACGCGAGGTTTCGGAAACGTTGAGGTTGTTTTCGAAGAACTTCTGGATGGTGAAAAGGGTCTCCTGATCGAGATTTTCGATGGAGCTGTGCTTAAAGACTTCGCGCAGGAAGGTGTCGCACAGGGTGGTGGGCAACTGGTAGATAAGGCGGGCGATGCCGAGGTTGTCATAGCTGATGATGACCTTCTCGGTGTCGAAGACCTTGCCTACTTCAAGGGCGATCTGCGCCTCTTTGAAGGAGCGGGCGAGATCCTTGATGTTGCTGATGACGGTGCCGATACCGACGCTTGCGCGGGTATAGAACTCGCCCGACAGGGTATCCACGATGGAACGGGCAAGCTTCTCAAGGCTCTTGTTTTCCATACCGTCGTGAACTTCCTTGACGACGGCGACATCGGTCTCGTTGATGGAGATGACGAAGTCCTTATTCTTGTCGGGGAAGAGATTCTGCATCACGTCAAAGACCGACACGTCGTTGTGGGCAGAGGTGCGCACAAGCAGAACGGTGCGCGCGACATCGTTGTTGAAATGGAGCTCGCGGGATTTAAGGTAGATGTCGCCCGAAAGGACGTTGTCGAGGATGATATTCTTGACAAAGTTGACGCGGTCATATTTCTCGTCATAGAATTGCTTGATATTGCTCAGGGCGATGGCAAGCAGGTCGGCGTAGCGCGTGGCCTGAGGGTCGACGCCCTCGACAAAGAGTATGTAGTTGTTGGTACCGGCGGCGCCGAAGGGCTTATATGTATATGAACCCTTAACGAAGGTGTCGGCGTTGGTGGGGGGAGTAATGTTATGTACCTCTCCTATCCTGCCGAGGTTACTGCAAGAAATGACGGTGAAGCTCTCGTCCATAACACCGATGGTGCGGTCGATAGCCTCTCTCATTTGATGAACGATTCCCTGGAACAAGCGATTAGACATAGCTACATCTCCAATTTCAAGTGATTCCGACCTTTTAGAAAAAAGAGCATCTTTGTCGGATTTATGTAAATCTCGTATGTCTATTTTACACAAAGGTCACAAAAATTTCAACCCCAAAACGCAAAAAACCACAAAAATAGTTACAAAATTGTTACAAATTCACACTTTGTTCATTTTATTACCTTTATTTGAAAAGAAAGTTGTAAATATAATGTTGTTTAATAAGGTAAAATTATGTTATGATAGAAATGTATAGGTTTATTTGGGATTACTCTTATATAAAGGAGAGGAATATATGACGGAGAACATCAAGGCGGTGCACCTTGCCGACGGAGTGGACGGCAGCACCATCATAACCGAGCCCTTCAAGACCTCGCGAGTGTCGGTCTGCGGATATCTGCCCCTCGAGGCCGATACGGTGGCCGAATATTCGATGCTCAGCCTTCTTTTATCCAACGGATGCGCCGACTACCCCCTGCCCAGAGGACTCAATCAGCGGTTGGAGGTGCTCTACGGCGCGTCGGTGGGCTTCGACTGCATCAAGTCGGGCGACCGACTGCTTTTCGTGGCCAGCATTGTCTTTGCCGACGACCGATTTCTGCCCGAGCCGGTCTTTGACGATTGCGTCGACCTGCTGATGAAGATGCTCTTTGAGCCGGCGGTGGACGAGGGCGGATTTTTGGAGCACAATTTCCTGCGCGAGCAGCGTATGCAGATAGAGTATATAGAAGGTAAGATAAACGACAAGCGGGGCTACGCTTTAAGCCGATGCGCCGCCCTTATGTGCGAGGGTGAGCCCTTCGGCCTGACCGAAACGGGCACACTTGAGCAGGCGCGCCAGATGGACAGGCGCCGCGTATACGACGCGTGGAAGCGACTGCTTGAGCGAGCCAATTTCCGCATCAGCGTCATCGCCCAAAAGGAGCATCCCGAGGTGTTCGAGCGGTTTTTGACCCTGCTTAAAAAATCGGGCAAGCGCGACCCATATCCCGTCCCGACCCACAGGGTCTGTGATGCACGCGAGCAGGTGCTTCGTGTCGACGAGGCTATGCCGATAGCGCAGGGCAAGCTGGCGATGGGCTTCAGGATGGAGGATTTCGGGCCCGACTCGGTCAGCTATCCCGTAATGGTCTTTACCGACCTTTTCGGCGGCGGCCCCTACTCGATGCTCTTTTCAAACGTGAGGGAAAAGCAGAGCCTCTGCTACTACTGTGCCGCCCGTGCCGTTCGTTGCAAGGGTGTGATGACGGTGGACAGCGGCGTTGAATTTGATAAAATGGAGCAGACCGAAAATGCGGTGCTCGAACAGCTTGAAAGAATGAAAAAGGGCGAATTTACCGACGAGGAGCTCAGCGCCTCCAAGCTCGCCCTTTGCGGTTCGCTGCGTTCGGCCAAGGATTCGCAGGCGGTTATGGACAGATGGTACACTGAGCGGTGGTTTGATTCACCAAGGCTGAGTCCCGAGCAGGTCGAACAGCAGATTCGCGGCGTTACCCGTGAGGACGTCGTGCGGGTCGCCAACGGAGTGCGGCTCGACACCGTATTCAGACTGGTTGCAAAGGAGGATGCGAGATGAAAAAGAAGCTGCATCGCTTTGAGCGGCTCGGCGAGCAATATATCGAGGCCCAGCACGAGTCGGGGCTGAAGGTAATGATATGCCCCAAGCCCGATTTTACGAGCAGTTATGCCCTTTTCGGCACCCGATACGGCTCCACCGACACCCTATTTCGCCTGCAGGGCGAGGAGGAGTTCTCGACCATACCCGAGGGAACGGCGCATTTTCTGGAGCACAAGCTCTTTGAGAGCGAGGAGGGCGATGCCTTCGACCGTTTTTCAAAGACGGGCGGCGCGGCTAACGCCTACACCTCCTTTGACCGCACCTGCTACCTCTTTTCCTGCTCCGACCGATTTGACGAGAACCTCGACATTCTCCTCGACTTCGTTCGTCACCCCTATTTCACCGAGCAAACGGTGCAAAAGGAGCAGGGCATCATCGGTCAGGAGATCCGTATGTATGACGACGACCCCGGCTGGAGCGTCTCCTTCAATCTGCTCAAGGCGCTTTACCATTGCCACCCCGTGCGCATCGATATCGCGGGCACCGTTGAGTCGATTGCCGAGATAAACGTCGAGGTGCTCTACAACTGCTACCGCACCTTCTACAACCCAGCCAATATGTTCCTGTGCGTCTGCGGCCCCGTCGACCCCGATGCCATTCTCAAAAAGGTGGAGGAGGTCTTTGCAGGGGCTG
>JAZTZA010000308.1:0-4732 GCA_045637185.1 Acutalibacteraceae bacterium | reverse complement strand
GAACAAAGACGATTGAATTTGTTTTGCCGTCTGATGCTGACTTTACGGGAGCAAACGTCTCTTTGACTGAGCAGACCCTCGGCTCTACTCAGATAGTAGGTATCTGCAACTGGTCTTCCTCCTACGTCGAGGAAAACACCGTTGAGAATGTACAGCTTGCCTACAAAAATGAGTCCCTGCCCACTCTTTCCAACTCCGATATTACCGTCACCAAGACGGCAGGCAGCTCTAACCTGCCCTACATTCAGGAGCGCACCTACAACACCGCTCTGACGGGCGACGTTATGCTTGCGGCCGCAGTATCCACTACCACCTTCGACGTCACCGCCGATTTCGGTACCTATGATATCGGCCCGTGGTTTGACCTCGATTACACGATGCTCTATAACTACAATAGCGCCAAGACCGACAACCTGCATTACGTGTTGCAGGTGGGCGACCTTGTCATCACAGCCGCCCGCGTTGCAGGCGAGAGCTCAGCGACCATCAACATGACCTTCTCCGCCACCTACAACGGCACTCAGCTTGAGCCTCGTGACGGAAACAACACCGTTTTCGACTATTCGGACGGTACTCCCATTTCGTCGGCCGACCGCCTTGCCAACGTCACCGAGTTCTACAACTATCTCAAGGACAACGGCATCGGCACCAACTGGCTCTTGGAGTCCAACGGCAACCCCATTACTAACTATTGGTATGCGTATAAGATGCCCGTTTCGGTCAAGCTCCGCAACGGCGTTGTCACCGTAACCAACAACGCCGACAGATCTATCAGCTTCGTACTGCCCGAAGACGCAAACTTCCTCGGCTCGAAGGTCGCCCTGTCGGAGCAAACCTTCGGCGCGACCCAGATAGTAGGCGTTTGCGACTGGTCGGGCACCTATGCGGCTCCCGTTGACAGCGAGGTTCGCTTTACAGGCGCAAACCTCAGTGTCGGCGAGGGAATCGGCATCAACTTCTACGTTCCCGATGCGCTGATCACCGAGTACGACAGCACCTACGCCACCGTTGCCTTCGATGTTGACGGCGACGGCGCCAACGACACCGTCAGAATCGACCCCGTCGACTATAAGAACGGTGCCGATTACCAGAAGTACACCTTCAACGAGCTTACCCCCGACCGTATGGCCGACCTCGTCTACGTCACCCTCTACGGCGTTAAGGACGGACAGGCGGCTCAGATAACGGGAGAGGCAGGATATTCCGTAAAGCAGTATGCGCTCAACACCTTCTTTGCCACCTTTAACCCCAAGAGCCATCTTTACGGCGACCTTAACCTGAGAAAACTGCTGGCCGATATGCTGACCTACGGCGAGGCCGCAAGGCTTCACGCAGGCACAGGCACCGAGTCCATCCTCGCCGGTTGCAGTTGGGTTTCCGCTTACGCGTCAAGCGGCACCGTTGCAAATCAGGCCTCCTGTGACATTGAAAACATCACCTATCTCGCAAACACCGTCACCGCCTCCACCGCCCACTTCAATTGGTCAAAGGTTGCGGTCGACCTGCGCGCAAATCCGCGCCTTGTTTATACCTTCGCACCTACTGCCAACGCGGCAAGCGACCTTTCCGGCTACTCCATCGTGGTTGAAAAGGACGGCACCGCCACTCAGTATCCGCTCCCGACCGCTCAGAACGGCACCTACACCTTTAGCTGCGACGGACTTTCTGCCGCCGATATGTCAAAGGCAGTCCGCGTCTACGTCGTTGACGCAAACCAAAGCATCGTCAGCGCCGCCTACGATTACAGCGTCGAAAGCTTCGCCTACAACTGCTACGAGCAGACCAACGGCGGCTCTCAGGCCTCCGATTCGGTCAGCCTCTCTCTTTACAATCTGTCTCAGGCGCTTATCCGCTACGGCATCTCGGCCAAGACCTACGTCGATAACGTAAACCTCGGCGAGCTTGTAGCCTACCCCGAGTATGACCAGCGCATTGTCCGCGATTACTCCTACTCGGTAAGCGTTACCAAGGGCAACCGCACGGTTGACCTGACCAGCTACAACCACACCGACTCGGTTATAACCTCCAACCGCACCGTCAACGGCGATATGTACCGCCGCTTCTGTGAGTTCGCCTTCTCGGGCAGTCAGGTACGCGTCGACGTGACCGTACACTCCGACTTCGAGTCCTACACCGTTATGCCCTCGGCAAGAGAGTTCACCACCACACGCAACGGCAACGTCATCTCGGTCTACCTCGATGAGCCCGAGTACTTCCTCATCAAGCTGGATAACAAGGATGACTCCATCCTCGCTGTCTTTGCCGACGAGCCGGAGACCGATGTGCCCGACAAGGACGACCCCAACGTCATCTACGTCGACGGCTGGTATGACCCGACCGATGCAGAAGCCAACAAGACCCATCATCTGACCTTGGACAAGGCGGGTACCATCCTTTACCTTGCTCCCGGCTCGGTGCTTAACGCTCGCGTTAAGGTTACCGCCGCCAGCGTCACCATTAAGGGCCGCGGTATGATACTCGACCCCTACAGCGACGTATACAGCACCAACAAGTCGGACACCGACGACTCCGCAAAGCGCTATATTCTTGAGGTCAAGGCCGACAACTGCGTTATCGACGGCATCAAGATGATCGATGCGCGCGACTACAACCTGTGCGCCAACGCTTCCTGCCTGACCGCCACCAACGTTAAGATTCTCGCCAGCGAGATGTGCACCGACGGTATCAGCCAGTGGGCAGGCGACAACAACGTCTACCGCCATTTCTTCATCTACGTCGGCGACAACGCGCTGGTCATCAGCGGCGGTCAGAACAACGTATTCGAGGATATCACCATCGGCTCCATCTGCTGCGCAGTATTCCCGCAGTCAGCCGTCGGCACCTGCACTGTCGATGATATCTACATCTTCCGCGCCGATGAGGGCGTTATGCGTAACTGCTATAACTACAACAGTTTACAGCGCACCTTCTCGATGACCCTCAACAACGTCAATGCGGTTGACTGCCACCACTTCCCCTTCATCTTCTACGGTTGGAATATGGGCTCTGCCGCTAAGCATATCACCTTCAACAACCTTGCCGTTCCCGTTGCGACCGGTCGCGTTGCTCTTGGCGAAGGTGACGGCGGCACCATACGCGTTGAAAACGTATCGGGCTACCTTGACACCACCAACTATACCCTGACCTTCAACGGTCTCTCCATCGGCGGTCAGGCCATCACCGATGCCTCTCAGATTCCTGTGAATATGACCGATGGAAACACCATCATCGTCACGGGCAACGGCGCGCAGAATATGCCCACCCTGCCCGCAACCAACAGCGGCTCGGTAGTGGTCGACGGCAAGATATACATCGGCAACCGCCAGCTCATAACCGAGCAAAAGGCAGTCAAGCAGGGCAACGTTTGGTACCTTCCTGCCGAAGCGGTCTGCGGCGCTGTCAACAGAGCCGTTCCCGCCGCTACCACCAACATCAACGGTACCGCCTACATCTCGCTGACCGACCTCGTCTCAAACGGCGTTGCTGTCTCAGCAACCTACGATGCGGCGACCGGCAGGATCAACATCGCTCCGCCTACCACCGACGTCGGCAACCTTGTCGATTGGTTCACCACCGATGCTCTTTCCCGTTGGTCCGAGGATATCTGCTACGAAGTTCATATGGAGCATCTGGAAGGCTACGACCAGAACAGCTTCAGAATCATCCGCTCTGCCAACAACGGATTCACCGCAGGCGCATCCTACAACCTGACCGAGCAGATGCAGCAGTACGGCGCAGGCACCTACACCCTGACCTTCGACGCGCGCTCCTCTACCGGATGCACGGTCGGAATGAAGGTCGGCGCTAAGACAGGCACACAGGCTATTGTAAAATATGGCTCAACAGGTGCGCTGACTTCCGAATGGGCCACCTTTACACTGACCTACCAGTTGAACACTGCCGTCACCGACGGTGTTGACCCCAACAACATCACCAACGCATACCTGGCCATCTATGCACAGGCTGCAAACGCCGAGGTTGAAATCCGCAGCGCGTCGGTGACCTTTACCCCCGCCAGCTGATTCGTTCATCGAATCGGTACCATATCCTCAGAGGGCACCTTGAAAAAGGTGTCCTCATTCTTTTAGGTTGTAATAAAAAGAGCCCCCGACGCTATGTCGGAGGCTCTTTTTTGTCCGCGTTAGGACTTTTTAACCAAAACCGAGAAGTCGGATATCATACTGTCCTTATCCTCGGCATCAAAGACAAAATACAGGTGCCGCCCCTGCTTTAACTCGGCTTCAAAGGTGACTGCTCCTGCCATAATTTCTGTGCAGGCGACCTCTTTGATCTTGTTCTCGCCCGCATATACGGTCAACTTCATATCTCTGGGTTCGCTTCCCATAAGGTTATAACCTTCGGTCCGCAGGTCGACGGTATGCTTGCCGTCCTTCGCCGCCTTAAAGGCAACGGCGACCGAACGGAACTCCCCGTTTATGCACGGTTTTATAACTCCCGAGGATGTAAACATATAGCCCTGCAAGGCATCGTCGGTTCCACCGTCCTCAAGGTCGGCCGGAATCCAAATCCCGCCTTTTTGCTTGGAATCGGTTGACCCCGAGGGTACAAACACGCACTCCTTCAGGTCGGATACCGAGGCTTTGCCGTCCTCAGCCGCAAGAAGATACCATCCGTTTTCGCCCTGCGTTGCGCCGTCGCCGTTTATATAACTCGGTCCGAAGCACCAGATGTCCTCATTGTCAACATAGGCGGGCAGGGTTTGGGACACCTG
>JAZTZA010000307.1:0-1101 GCA_045637185.1 Acutalibacteraceae bacterium | reverse complement strand
GCCTTCCTTATTCTCAAGGCGGGTATGACTATGTTTGCGAAGTTGGAGAAGAAGCCCCTGCCGATGATAATGTTCGGCGCGGTCTTTGCCGCTATGCTTATTTTGGAGCTTGTCTCGGTCAGCTTCAGCTCGGTTATCATTATCCTTATCGGTGGCATAATCGGAATTTATGCCTACGCCCTTCGTAAAAAGGAGGATGTGAAATGATCTATCTCATCCTCTTCCTCGAATTTTTCAAGATCGGCCTTTTCACCTTTGGCGGCGGTCTGAGTATGATACCTCTGATCGAGCAGGTCGTATACAAATACGATTGGATAACCCAGTCGCAGTTTATTGATTTCCTCGGCATCTGCGAGTCGACGCCAGGCCCTATCGCCATAAATATGGCCACCTATATCGGCTCAACTCAGGCAGGCCTGCTTGGCAGTATTGCCGCCACCCTCGGCGTCGTGATGCCTTCATTTATCATCATTCTCCTTATCGCGTCGATACTCAAGAACTTCGCCGAAAACAAGTATGTCAAGGCATTTTTGAAGGGCGTAAAACCTGTTGTTATTGCGCTTATCCTATCAACAGGAACTATTCTTCTTGCAAAGACGGTCGGATATGTTTCGGTTACGCAGTTTGATATTAAATGGATTTCAGTCATCATTTTTGCGCTGATATGCGGCATATACTTTGGATACGGTAAGATATTCAAAAAGAAGCTTTCGGCAATTGGCATCATATTGACCTCTGCCGTCTTAGGCATAGTTGTTTCCTGCATAAACGCTCTGATTTAGGAAAAACTTTGAATAAAATAATACAAATAAAGGAGGGTTGAAAATGAAATACGTGTGCGATATCTGCGGATACGTCTATGACGAGGAGTTGGGCGATCCCGATAACAACATCGCTCCCGGCACCAAGTGGGAGGATCTCCCTGAGGATTGGGTATGTCCCCTTTGCGGTGTTGGCAAGGATTCCTTCTCACAGGAGTAAAAAAGTTAAAAAAATATGGCGGACACAAATGTGTCCGCCTTATTTTTGTTTTGAAAACTTGAATTACATCTCAGCGAAGTACTTGATGGTTCTGACCATCTGGCTGGTGTAGGAGTTCTC
>JAZTZA010000306.1:0-7937 GCA_045637185.1 Acutalibacteraceae bacterium | reverse complement strand
TTCGCAGCAGCAAGTTCCGCGATAAATAAGCAATGTACCTTATGCCCCTTCCGTGCATATAATGTACGGGAGGGGTTTTATGCGTTGCAGAATTCAAGATCTCAGACATAAGGATGTGATTTGCATTTCGGACGGAACTGCACTCGGTTGCGTTTGCGATGTAGAGGTGGATACGGTCGATGCCAAGCTGATCGCGATCATTATTTATGGCCGTCCAAAATGTTTTGGACTGCTGGGCAGGGAAGAGGATTGCATCATACCTTGGTGCGATATTGAGGTAATAGGAGAAGATGCGATTTTGGTAAATTCATCGCCCGTAAGACCGCGCAGGAGAAGCGTGTTCAGGGGTCTTCTCGGAGGTAACTAAAATTTGTAAAAAAAGTACTTGCAAAGTTTAGCGCGATGTGATATAATACCTCGGTAAATCAATACACACATCGCGTGACAATTGCCGAAGGTGCCGAAAGGTAGCGGTATTTGAGTGATCGCGGTGGAGGGTAAACCAAAGGAGGATTTTACAAATGTCAGTAGTATCAATGAAACAGCTTCTTGAAGCCGGTGTCCACTTCGGTCACCAGACAAGAAGATGGAACCCCAAGATGGCCGAGTACATCTTTGCCGAGCGTAACGGAATCTACATCATCGACCTTCAGAAGACGGTCAAGAACCTTGAGGTTGCTTACAACTTCGTTCGTGACCTTGCTATGAACGGCGAGGAGATCCTGTTTGTCGGTACCAAGAAGCAGGCTCAGGATTCGGTTAAGGAAGAGGCTATCCGTTGCGAGATGCCTTTCGTCAACGCCAGATGGCTTGGCGGTATGATGACCAACTTCAACACCATCAAGTTGCGCATCCGCCGTCTTAATCAGCTTCGCAAGATGGCTGAGAACGGCACCTTCGATCTTCTTCCCAAGAAGGAAGTTATCAAGCTCCGCCTTGAGATCGAGAAGCTCGAGAAGTATCTCGGCGGTATTCAGGAAATGAAGGGTCTGCCCGGTGCTCTGTTCATCGTTGACCCCCGCAAAGAGAGAATTGCCGTTTCCGAAGCAAAGAAGCTCAACATTCCGATCGTTGCTATCGTTGACACCAACTGCGATCCCGACGAGATCGATTACGTCATCCCCGGTAACGACGACGCTATCCGTGCGGTTAAGCTGATTGCTGCTACTATGGCCGATGCCGTTTTGGAGGGCAAGCAGGGTGTTCAGGGCTCTGCTGCTGTTGAGGCAGAGGAAGAGGCCGCTGAAGAGGCTGCCGAGTAAGTTGCACCACCAGATGCCCGCGCGAAACGCGGGCATTTTTACTCTTTAATAATTATGGAGGTTAAAGTTATGAATTTTACTGCAAAAGATGTTCAGGCACTGCGTGAAAAGACCGGTTGCGGAATGATGGACTGCAAGAAGGCGCTCGTTGAGTGTGACGGCGACGTTGACAAGGCCATTGACTTCCTGCGTGAAAAGGGACTTGCTTCTCAGGCTAAGAAGTCTACCCGTATCGCCGCTGAGGGTCAGGTCGTAGCTATCGCCGGTGAGACTGCCGGTGTTGTTCTTGAGGTCAATTCTGAGACCGACTTCGTTGCCGGCGGCGACGGATTTAAGGCTCTGTGCCAGGATATTGCCAAGATCGCTCTTGAGCAGAATCCTGCCGACGTTGACGCTCTTCTTAACTGCTCCGAGAACGGCAAGACCGTTTCTGAGATGGTTCAGGATTACTTCCTCATCGTTCGCGAGAATATGAAGGTTCGCCGTTTTGCCCGTCTTGACGGTGTTGTTTCCAACTACGTTCATGCCGGCGGTAAGATCGGTGTTCTTGCTAAGTTTGAGACCTCTGCCGAGATCGCTGCTAACGATGAGTTCAAGATGATGGCTAAGGATATCTGCATGCAGATCGCCGCTGTCAATCCCTCTTATCTCGACGAGGCTTCCGTTCCTGCTGAGGTTCTTGAGCACGAGAAGAACATCCTTATCGCTCAGATGAAGGAAGATCCCAAGATGGCCAACAAGCCTGAGGCTGTTCTCGAGAAGATCGTTTCCGGTAAGATTGGAAAGTACTACAAGGAGAACTGCCTGCTTGAGCAGGAATTCGTCAAGGACGGCGAAATGAACGTTGCTCAGTACGTTGCTTCTGTTGCTAAGAAGCTCGGCGGCGATATCAAGGTCGTTGAGTATGTTCGCTACGAAAAGGGCGAAGGTCTGCAGAAGCGTGAGGACGACTTCGCAGCTGAAGTTGCCAGCATGGTAAAATAAATTTAACATCAATTACCGAAGTGTTGACCCACTTCGGTAATTTTTTTATCTTTTTATGTTAACAGATACTTTACATATTCTCGGTTATATTGTAAAATAGAGATAATATATTAGGAGGTGGTACTGTGTCAGTTGCATATAATCGAATCCTCTTGAAACTCAGTGGAGAAGTTATGGCCGGAGAAAAGGGTACCGGTTTGGATTTTGACACTGTTCTGACAATTTGTAAGAGTGTTAAAAAGGTGGTTGACCTCGGTGTTGAAGTTGCTATCGTTGTAGGTGGCGGAAACTTCTGGAGAGGCCGCTCAAGCGGAAAGATGGATCGCACTCGCGCCGACCATATGGGAATGTTGGCGACAACCATTAACGCACTCGCTCTTTGCGATGCGCTTGAACAGCTTGAGGTGCCGGTTCGTGTGCAGACGGCTATTGCTATGCACGAGGTTGCCGAGCCTTATATCAGAAACCGCGCCGTTTCCCATCTTGGCAAGGGCCGTGTTGTCATTTTCGGTTGCGGAACGGGTAATCCCTTCTGCTCGACCGATTCAGCCGCCGCTTTGCGTGCCTGTGAAATCGATGCCGATGTAATCTTCAAGGCGACCAATGTTGACGGAGTTTACGACAGCGATCCTAAGCTTAATCCCAACGCTGTACGGTATGATGAGATCAGCCTTGCCGAAGTGGTTGAAAAGCGTCTGCACGTTATGGATACAACTGCCGCAGCTATGTGCTTGGAGAATGACATACCGATCTTTGTCTTTAATCTGAACGATCCCGACAACATCGTTCGCGCTGTTCAGGGCGAAAAGATCGGAACTATAGTTAAATAATTTGTGATAGGAGATATCCGATATGAAAGAACTTATGAATCTGACCGAAGAAAAGATGTCCAAGTCTGTCAAGGCTCTGGAGAGAGAGTTTGCTTCCATCCGTGCAGGACGTGCGACCCCTGCCGTGCTTGACAAGGTGCTTGTTGATTATTACGGTGTTCCCACTCCCATTGAGCAGATGGCGGCCGTTTCGGTTGTCGAGGCTCGTTCGCTTGTCATTCAGCCGTGGGACGCATCTACCGTTAAGACCATCGAAAAGGCCATTCTTGCCTCTGACATCGGTATCAATCCTCTCAACGACGGCCGCTCTATTCGCTTGAACTTCCCGCCGCTTACCGAGGAAAGACGTAAGGAGATCGTCAAGGATGTTCGCAGAATGTCTGAGGATAGCAAGGTTGCTGTTCGTTCTATCCGACGCGACGCTATTGAAAAGCTCAAGGCTATGAAGAAGAATTCCGAGATCACCGAGGACGACGTAAAGAAGGGTGAGGGCGATATCCAGAAGCTCACCGACAAATATGTTAAGCTGATCGACGACAGAACTAACGAAAAGGAAAAGGAAACTCTCGAGATCTAACAAAAATAACGGGACTGTGACGATTACATAGTTGCAGTCCTCTTTTTAAGAGGGAAAGTATGAGCATATTCAAAAAAAGCCGAACCGCCGCAATTGATCCGAAGAGGCTTCCTGTCCATATTGCAATAATTATGGACGGCAACGGACGCTGGGCGAAAAAGCGCGGTCTTCCGCGTTCGGCAGGCCATTCCGCAGGCGCGTCTACCTTCAAGAGCATCGCGCGGTACTGCAATCAGATCGGCATCCGATATTTGACCGTCTACGCCTTTTCAACTGAAAATTGGAAACGCTCGCAGGATGAAGTTGAAGGTATTATGAATCTCCTGCGTGAATATCTTATCGATTCGGCTAATTTTAAGGGTGAGAATATTCGGTTAAGGTTTATCGGAGACCTGAGCAGGTTGGCTCCCGATATTCTTGAGCTGATTGATAAGGCTGAGAAGGATTCCGAAGACGCGACGGGTCTGCAGGTGAATATTGCTCTTAATTACGGCGGCCGTGACGAGATAGTCCACGCAGTACGCGATATTGCGAATGATGTCCTGCGGGGCAGTCTTAATGCCGAGGATATCACCGAGCAAACTGTCTCGGATAAGCTCTTTACCGCCGATATGCCCGATCCCGATTTGGTAATTCGCCCAAGCGGCGAGTACCGTTTGTCTAACTATCTGATATGGCAGACGGCCTATTCAGAATTCTGGTTTACCGATGTTTTGTGGCCTGATTTCAGTAAAATGGATCTTGATGAAGCCATCATCTCCTTTTCAAAGAGAGATCGCCGCTTCGGTAACGCTAAGTAAAGGGAGGTTTTGACCGTGAAGGTAAGAATTATTACAGCGTTGATTGCGATCGCCGCAGTAATTGGCTTGCTGTTTTTGCACGACACGATAGCAATCAGCATCGCTGCAGCCTTGCTGAGCCTGTTAGCAGGCTATGAGGTGCTGTGCGTTACGTCTACGGGTAAAAACCTGTTCTTTTTGATATCCACCTTGATTTTTATGGGCTCGTTTCCGTTCTTTGTCGGTGGGCACCTGACCTTTATGGATTATAAGACCCTTATTATTGCTTATTTTATCGCTTTTGCTGTCAGCGTGGTGATAAAATATGACCCGACTGCTCTTGAGAGACGGTTTGTTGCATTTTTGATGAATGTTTTTCTCTCTTTCGGGTTCAGCTCTATGATAAGAACGCTGAAAATGGAGCACGCTATCTTTTTCTTCCTCGTGTCAGGATTTTGTGCGTGGATGACCGATACGGGTGCCTATTTTGTCGGCACATTCCTTGGCAGGAATAAGTTGTGTCCCGTACTTAGCCCCAAAAAGACGGTCGAGGGTGCAATCGGTGGGCTTGTAATTTGCGTTTTGACCGTTATGGCCCTTGCCGGAGTGTATGCTTCGCTGTTTGAAACTGCACTCAAGATTGCCTATCTGCCGCTTGTGTTGGGTACGGTTGTTGCATCTGTCGGAGGAATGGTGGGCGACCTCTTTGCATCGGCCGTCAAGCGTTGCTATTCGGTTAAGGATTACGGCAATCTTTTCCCCGGACATGGCGGTGTTATTGACCGCGTAGACAGCGCCTTGTTTACCTTCCCGATAATTTATCTTATAAACCAGTATTTTGCTTTTATCGTTTGATCTCAGGAGGTGTGCAGAATGAGAAGTATCGCTGTGTTAGGGTCGACCGGCTCCATCGGTACACAGACCCTTGACGTTGCCGAAAAGCTTGGTATGTCGGTCTGCGCACTGACGGCAAATAGTAGAATCGACATTCTTGAAGAGCAGTTGAGGAAATATAAGCCTCAATATGTTGCAATAGTTGATGAAAAGGCGGCCGCTGAGTTTAAGAGCAGGACGCGTGACCTGTCGTATACTCTGTTGACGGGCATAGATGGTGTTTGCCAATGTGCTTCGCTGGATGAGGCGGATATCGTTCTCAATTCAGTGGTCGGTATCGCAGGACTCAGACCTACTCTTGCCGCTATTGATGCAGGCAAACCGCTTGCCCTCGCAAATAAGGAGTCGCTTGTAACGGGCGGCGACCTTGTTATGAAGGCGGCGCGTGATAAAAATGTGCCCATTCTTCCTGTTGACAGCGAGCATTCGGCTATTTTTCAGTGCCTTAATGCCGCACCGCCCGACAGAAAAATCGGTAAAATAATCCTGACCGCATCGGGCGGCCCTTTCTTTAACAAAACGAGGGATGAGCTGAAGTCGGTTACGGTTGAACAGGCACTTAAGCACCCAAATTGGAGTATGGGTGCCAAGATAACTATTGATAGTGCAACTATGATGAATAAAGGCCTTGAGGTCATCGAGGCGGTGCATCTTTTCTCGGTTGCGGCAGATGATATTGAGGTGGTCGTTCATCGTGAAAGCCTGCTTCATTCGGCGGTAGAGTTTGTAGATGGCTCTATAATAGGTCAGATCGGCGTTCACGATATGCGTGTGCCGATTCAGTACGCGTTGACCTATCCCGACCGATTTAATGCACCCTGCGAGCGTTTGAGCTTGACCGAGGCGGCGCAAATGACCTTTGCAAAGCCTGATACCGACACCTTCCAATGCCTGTCGGTATGCATTGATGCGATTAGGCAGGGAGGTCTGAAGCCGATTGCGGCCAACGGTGCAAATGAGCAGGCAGTTGCCCTGTTCCTTGACAGAAAGATCGGATTTTTGCAGATCGGCGAGCTTGTTAAGGCGGCAACCGATGCACAGCCTGTCGGTTGCGTGTCTTCGGTTGACGATATTTTTGATGCCGATAGAGCGGCGCGTGAATTTGTTTTAACCCACGCTTAATGTTAGAAAGGGTATGATTGACATTTTAGCTGTATGGAATAATATTTGGCCCTATTTGGTAGCGGTGCTTGTACTGTTTTCGGTCATAATTATTCACGAATTCGGACATTTTCTCCTTGCTAAGCTCAATGGAATTCGCGTCAATGAGTTTGCCATCGGCTTTGGTCCCAAACTTATTAAAAAGCAGATCGGCGAGACTGAATATTCCCTTCGTCTTATCCCGTTTGGCGGACTTTGCGCCATGGAGGGCGAGGATGAGGATAGTCCCGACCCGCGCGCATTTAACAGCCGTCCTGCGTGGCGCAGACTGCTTGTAGTTGTTGCTGGAGCGGTGTTCAATCTTGTGCTTGGCTTTGTTTTGGCGGTTGCAATCGTCGCGCCTCAGGAGAGATTTGCGACCACTACGGTTGCGAAATTCGATGAGGAAGCGGTAAGCTGTAACTACGGATTAAAGGTAGGAGACAAGATTGTTAACGCAAACGGCAGGAGTGTATTTACCGTCTATGATCTGAGTTATATTTTTGGTTCGGACGAGGACGGATACATTGATTTCGTTGTTGAACGCGAGGGCAAAGAGTTCGCTCTTGATAAGGTCAAATTTGACCTCGAGGAGATCGAGGACGGAACCCGTTATATCCGTCTTGATTTCTTCGTTTACGGCGAAGACAGAAGCGTTGGCTCAGTGCTTAAAAACTCGTTTAACACCGTCCTGTCCTACGGCAGAATCGTCTTTATGTCGCTGACCGACCTGCTGACAGGCAAATTCGGTATCAACGATATGAGTGGACCTGTTGGTATCACCGTGGCTATTGGTGATGCTGCAAGGCAGTCCCTTTCAAGCGTGCTTAACCTTGCCTGCCTGATTACCGTAAATCTCGGTATATTCAATCTTTTGCCGCTACCCGCGTTGGACGGCGGCCGAGTCGTATTTCTGCTCTATGAAATGGTAAGGCGCAAGCCTGTTCCCCAAAAGTTTGAGGGAGTCGTTCATACTGTTGGATTTTTGCTGTTATTGTTATTGATAGTTGTAATTTCATTTAAGGATATTGTCGGTCTCTTTATCTAAGGAGGGTTATTTGTGCGTAGAGTATCACGAATGGTCAACGTCGGAAAAATACAGGTGGGCGGTAATGCACCTGTCAGCGTTCAGTCGATGCTGTGCGCACCTTCTTATGACGTTGAAAAGAACGTAGAACAGGCATTAAGACTTCAGCAGGCAGGATGCGATATCATTCGTGTATCGGTGCCCGATGCTGAGTCGGTGCGTTTGGTCGATGCTTTGAAAAAGGCGGTAGATATGCCTGTCGTTGCCGATATCCATTTCGATTACCGCTTGGCGCTGGATTGCGTTGCCGCAGGGGTGGATAAGATTCGTATCAACCCCGGCAACATTGGAGGCCCTGACAAAGTGGCAGCGGTTGTGGCCGTGGCAAAAGAGAAAAATAACCCCATCCGCGTGGGTGTGAACGGCGGTTCCCTGGGAAAGAAT
>JAZTZA010000305.1:0-4406 GCA_045637185.1 Acutalibacteraceae bacterium | reverse complement strand
GGCACCCCTTGCAACGCGAGCCGATGTCCATCGGCTGATATACCGCGTCGGCTTCGACGCCGCAACCGATGTTTCGCTTTTGCAGGACAACGCAGAAGCGCGCGACTGGATATTGCAGGCAAGGGAAGAGGATGCTGCCGTCAGCCTGCGACAGTTGGCGGTAAATGGAGATGACCTGACCCAAATCGGAGTGCCAAAGGGCAAGGCGGTCGGCGAAACGCTCGAAAAACTGCTGATGCAGGTCATTGACGGAAAACTTTCTAATGAACGCGAAGCCCTGCTAAATTGGGTAGAGAAAAACAGCTGACACAAAGGTGTGTCAGCGGTTTTGTTAGTCTTCTGAAATACCGAAAAGCTCCTGCGCGTTGCGGTAGGTGACGTCGAGCACTTCTTTTAAGGATACTCCCTTTATCTGTGCGAGCCGCTCGGCAACATAAACTATCATCGCCGAATGGCACCTGCGGCTCCTGAGGGGAACGGGTGCCATATAGGGTGCGTCGGTCTCAAGCAAAATGCGTTCAAGAGGAATTTGCTCGGCTACTTCGACCGTCTTGCGAGCGTTCTTGAAGGTCAGTACGCCGCCAAGGCCGATGCAAAGCCCCATATCGACAAGCTGAAGCGCCATCTCGGCACTGCCCGAATAGCAGTGCATCACACCGCGCGGGCGATGCTTTTTGAGTATGTCAAAGGTGTCGCCGTGTGCCTCTCGGTCATGCAGGATGATCGGCTTGTCCATTTCCTTTGCCAAAACAAGCTGACTCTCAAATATCGACTTGTCGCGCTCGTTCGGCTCGGACCAATGATAGTCGAGCCCGATCTCACCGATGGCAACGCATTTTTCATCGGCCGCAAGCCGCCTTATCCAACCCTCGTCATAGCCGTTTTCGGTACATTCGGGGTGGACTCCCACAGCCGCATATATAAAGGGGTGCTTATGCGCTAACTCGAGTGCGGCGTTTGACGATGCTTCGTCACAGCCGCAGGTGATGATGCTACCGACGCCGTAGCGGTGCATCTCGTTAAGCAACTCATCTCGGTCACCGTCGAAGGCCGAATCGTCATAATGCGCGTGGGTATCGAATATCCTGCCACCTTCCAAAGAGGGCAGGGAAGCTATATATTCCATATCAAAGCCTCCTTTGACCTTTTAAGCATACCATACATCACAAAAGTTATCAAGACGATCGTCCAAATTGGTTGCCATAACCGCCAAATTGTGATATATTTATAATGTATTACATAATAAATATATTAAACGACCGCATAGGAGGAAACTTAATTGAAAAATAAGCCCAAACGCTTTAAGCTTTTGAACTTTATTTTCCTTACAATAGCAGGAATAGTAAACGCCTTCGGTGTTACCGTCTTTCTTGCGCCTGTAAAGCTCTACGACAGCGGCATTTCGGGAACCTCTATGCTCCTTTCGCAGATAACACCCGAGCAGTTTTTTACCCTGTCGGTCTTCCTCGTTATATTCAACCTGCCCATATTCCTATACGGACTGAAAAAACAGGGAATAGTCTTTACCGTCTACTCGATATACGCGGTGGTTGTATATTCGGTCAGCGCGTGGCTGATAACCGACATTCTGCCCATCGACGTTAGCTTTGCTTCGCCCCTTGCGGGTGACGACCTGCTCTTGTGCGCCCTTTTCGGCGGTGTTATATCGGGCATCGGTAGCGGTATCGTAATCCGCTACGACGGCGCGCTTGACGGAGTTGAGTTGCTGTCGGTCATATTTGCAAAACGGCTCGGCATCACCGTCGGCACCTTCGTGATGATATATAACGTTGCACTCTACGTCATATCGGGCTTCGTTACTAAGAGCTGGGTGCTGCCCTTGTACTCGGTGGTCGCATACGGCGCCGCGCTCAAGACCATCGACTTCATCGTTGAAGGTTTTGACCGCGCAAAGTCGGCCATCATCGTCACCACCGAGCCCGTCTTGGTGTGCGATGCGCTGAGCGAGGAGTTCGGCGACGGCATCACCGTTATGCACCCCGAGGGTTATTACTCGGCTACGGAGAAAAAGGTCATCTACTTCGTCGTCAACCGCTTCCAGATCGCGAAGATGAGGGAAATCGTCCACGACTGCGACCCCAAGGCCTTTATAACCATCAGCGAGGTCACCGACGTCTTCGGCTCGGGAAATAAGCTTAGCAAGTAAAGCAGCGCACAGGAGGAAAAAATGTCGGAAACCGTATTGTTTTTGTTTAACAGCGCCCTGCTTGGAATAGGGCTTGCGATGGATGCCCTTTCGGTCTCCCTTGCCAACGGAATGAACGAGCCCACAATGAAAAGGGGGAAAATGTGCCTCGTCGCAGGAATGTTCGGCGGATTTCAGGGGCTTATGCCGCTGATAGGCTGGGCCTGCGTGCATACATTCCTGCAGTATTTCACCGCCTTTGAAAAGTTCATTCCCTTCATCGCCCTCGCCTTACTATTATATATAGGTATAAAGATGCTCGTCGACGGAATTCGCGGCGGCGAGGAGGAAAAGGCGGCGGTCGGCTTTGTCGGCCTGCTGATACAGGGTGTGGCGACCTCCATCGATGCCCTTTCGGTCGGCTTCACCATCGCCGACTACGGCTTCTCAATGGCGGCATCCGCCTGCCTGCTTATAGCGGCGATAACCTTTGCTATCTGCTACGTCGGAATTGCGGTCGGTAAAAAATTCGGCACCGTCCTGTCGGACAAGGCGACGATATTCGGCGGTGTTATTCTGATAATAATCGGAATAGAGATATTCCTTAAAGGCATATTGCAGTAACGACCTGTCAAAACCGCCCTGCCTTTCGCAATTTGAAGGCAGGGTGGTTTTTTGCTGTAAAAATTGCAAATTCCGATTGCCAACCAAATCAATATGTGGTATAATATAATTATAAACGCGAAATTGGACTACAAGATGGGGGATCTGCATCAATGAAGATAAGCGGCTTTCAAAAAATGACACTCCTTGACTTTCCGGGGAAGGTGGCCTGCACTCTCTTTACGGCAGGCTGTAATTTCCGTTGCGGATTTTGCCATAACGCCTCCCTCGTCACCCACATCGACGCCGATGTCGGTTACAGCGAGGACGAGGTGCTCGACTATCTTAAGAAACGGCAGGGACTGCTCGACGGAGTCTGCATAACAGGGGGCGAGCCCCTGCTTCAGCCCGATATCGAGGACTTTATCCGCAAGGTAAAGGCTCTCGGCTACAGCGTCAAACTCGACACCAACGGAAGCCTGCCCGAAAAGCTCATTTCCCTCGTTGAGCAAGGACTGGTCGACTACGTTGCGATGGATGTCAAGAACTGCAAGAAACGGTATGCCGAAACGGTGGGCATCGCCGATTTTGACCTTGCGCCGATCGAGAGGAGCGTCGCCTTTCTCTTGGAGGGCAGGGTGGACTACGAGTTCAGGACTACTATTGTGAAGGAGTATCACACAACACAAGATATTGTGTCTCTCGGTGAGTGGATACAGGGTGCCGAAAGGTACTTTTTGCAGAACTTTGTGGACTCAGGTGACCTCATTTGCGGCAATTTGAGTGCCGTTGACCCCTCGGATTTGTACAATATGCAACAAAAAGTGGAGCCTTTTGTGGTAAAAACGGCGATTAGGGGCATTTAACACAATATATTGTGAAATAACGATTGACAAACTACAATATGTGCATTATAATTAACCTCAGCGACACTTCAGAGCAGGGAATAAGACTGCAATAAAATATGAGAAAAAAGGTGAGAAAGAATGTATAATGTCGTAAAACGCGACGGGAAATTAGTTTCCTTCGACCTCAGCAGGATCAGCAACGCCATCAGCCAGGCCTTCGATGCCTGCCAAAAGCAGTACAATCAAGATATTGTGGACTTTTTGGCGCTTAAGGTAACCGCCGACTTCGAGCCCAAGATCGAGGACGGCAAGATCTCGGTTGAGCATATTCAGGACAGCGTTGAGTCTGTACTTATCAAGGCAGGCTACGACGATGTTTCCAAGGCCTACATTATCTACCGCCGTCAGCGTGAGAAGATTCGTAATCTCAACGCTACTATGGTCGACTACAAGGCCATCATCGACAACTACCTCAACATCAACGACTGGCGCGTAAAGGAGAACTCCACCGTTACCTATTCTGTCGGCGGACTCATCCTTTCCAACTCGGGAGCGGTCACCGCTAACTACTGGCTCTCCGAGATATACGATGACGAGATCGGCAACGCTCACCGCAACGCCGACATCCACATCCACGACCTCTCGATGCTCACCGGCTACTGCGCGGGTTGGTCCCTCAAGCAGTTGATTCAGGAGGGCTTGGGCGGTGTTCCGGGCAAGATCACCTCTTCGCCTGCAAGCCACCTCGCCAGCCTTTGCAACCAGATGGTCAACTTCCTCGGCATTATGCAAAACGAGTGGGCAGGCGC
>JAZTZA010000304.1:0-2622 GCA_045637185.1 Acutalibacteraceae bacterium | reverse complement strand
AAGAGCTTTTGGCGCAAAATGCCTTTTTGGAGCACAATGTCTTCCTCGGCAACTACTACGGCACACCTCGCAAGCCCGTTGAGGATGCCTTAAACGAGGGCCGCGATATCCTCATCGAGATCGACGTCAACGGCGCCGCCCAGATACGCAAGACGATGCCCGACGCGGTGAGCATCTTTATTATGCCGCCAACCTTTGAGGTACTGCGCAAGCGTTTGAGTGGCCGCGGAACCGACGGCGAAGAGGAGGTCAACAAGCGCCTTGAGGAAGCCCTGCGCGAGATTGCCTGTGCTAAGGATTACGATTACGTTGTTGTCAACGACGACCTGAACGAAGCGGTGGAGGATGTATGTGCTATCATCCGTTCCGTCAAGTCAAGGTCCGAAAATATGAAAAATACTATCAATGAGGTGTTACAAAATGCTTAATCCCGCAATTGGAAAGTTGATTGAAAACTACGACAGCCGTTACCGTCTGGTACACGATGTTGCCGACCAAGCTCGCAAGATCTCTCAGGAGGCCGAGCAGAAGAATGAGATAATCGTTGAGAAGCCGGTTACTCTGGCCATCAACAAGATCGCCGCTGAGTGCGAAGAATAATTATCTGACCTAAATTATAAAAGGGAGGTGGCTTGTCGTGAAAAGGGCTGTGGTCGTAAGCGTTGCGGTAGACCAAACGGTCTTTCATTATGACAAGCCATTTGACTATTTACTGCCCTTTGATATGGAAGAAAAGGGTCATGTGGGCTGCAGAGTGCTTGTGCCCTTTGGCCGCGGCAACCGCAAGCGTCAGGGTATAATTCTTGAAAGAAACGTTACCACCGATTTTGATAAGCTCAAGCCGATAGCCTCGGTGCTTGACGATGAGCCTGTGCTCAGCGACGAGATGCTGAGATTGGTCGGTTGGATACGCGAGCACACCTTCTGCACCTACTACGATGCGGTCAGGCTGATGCTGCCCGCAGGCATAAATATGCGGATAGTTGCATCCTACCGCGCCCAAGAGGGACTTGACGCCGACAACCTGCCCGACGGGTTGAAGGATGCCGAGCGACTGATGCTGTCCTACCTTATCAACAGCCGTTCCACCGTTGAGAGAGGCCGCCTGCTCGAGCTGATGGAGCTCGATGCCGACAGCCGACTGCCCGACGACCTTGTTGCCAAGGGGCTCGCGGTGCGGGTTGATGACGCGGTGCGCCGTGTCGGCGATGCAACGGTAAGAATGGCCCGTCTGAGCGACGATTTCGACCCCGAAGGCAAATGGACCTCTAAGCAAAAGGCGGTCACCGAGCTTTTGAGCGAGGTCGGCACCGCTTCTGTCAAGGAGATATGCTACTTTACCGGCGTTACGCAGGCGGTCATAACCGCTCTTGAGAAAAAAGGTGCCATCTACTGCTACGATAACGAGGTCTACCGCACCAAATACGACAGCGCGACCAAGGCCGATGCGCCGATATCCCTTACCGATGAGCAAAATGCCGCCTTTGAGGGCATAATGGATCTGTACCGCGCCCAAAACGGCTCTGCCGCACTTCTTTACGGAGTGACCGGCAGCGGAAAGACGCAGGTCTTTTTGCGTGTCGTTGACGAGGTCGTAGCGCAGGGCAGGGGGGTCATCGTAATGGTGCCCGAGATATCCCTGACTCCGCAGACCCTCGAGGTCTTCAACCGCCGTTACGGCGGCAAGGTGGCGGTATTCCATTCGGCTATGTCGATGGGACAGCGCCTTGACGAGTGGAAGCGTGTGCGAAAGGGCGAGGCCCTTGTTGCCATCGGTACCCGTTCAGCCGTATTTGCTCCCTTTGACGACCTCGGACTCATCATTATGGATGAGGAGCAGGAGCACACCTACAAATCGGAGTCGTCTCCCCGTTTCCACGCCCGCGATGTCGCACGATTCAGATGCGCATACCATAAATCTCTGCTTTTGCTTGCATCTGCGACCCCGTCGGTCGAGACCTTCTCGGCCGCAATGAGCGGACGCTATAAGATGTTCAGGCTTTCTAACCGCTACGGTCAGGCACAGCTTCCGTCGGTGCACACCGTCGATATGCGCAAGGAACTAAGCGAAGGCAACACTTCGGCCTTCAGCCGCTTTTTGAAGATGCGTATCGGCGAGGCTCTCGATTCAGGACGGCAGACCATACTCCTGCTCAACAGGAGAGGGCACAACACCATTGTCACCTGCGGCAGCTGTTCCCACGTGATGACCTGCCCCAACTGCAGTCTGTCGCTGACCTACCATTCGGCTAATAACCGCCTGATGTGCCACACCTGCGGCTACTCGGTGCCATTTGCGAGCAAATGCTCCGAGTGCGGCGCCGAGCACATAAAATATTCGGGGGTCGGCACCCAGCGCGCCGAGCAGGAGCTTAACGAGCTTTTCCCCGAAGCGAGAGTGCTCCGTATGGATGCCGACAGCACTTTGGCGCGCAATTCCTACGACGAGAAGCTCTCCGCCTTTGCGCGCGGTGAGTACGATATTATGCTCGGCACCCAAATGGTCGCAAAGGGACTTAACTTCCCCAACGTCACCCTTGTCGGAGTGCTCGGAGCCGACGGCTCCCTTTACAGTGAGGACTACCGAAGCTATGAGAAGACCTTTTCCCTGCTGACACAGGT
>JAZTZA010000303.1:0-9050 GCA_045637185.1 Acutalibacteraceae bacterium | reverse complement strand
CTATCGAGAAGCACCATGAGGAGCGTTATCGCGCCCTGCTGAAGAACGTCGAGACCGCCGCCGTCTTTGCCAAGAGCGAGGTCAAGGTATGGGAGTGCCGCAACTGCGGACACATCGTCGTTGGAACCAACGCCCCTGATGTTTGCCCCACTTGCGCACATCCGCAGGCATACTTCGAGGTACACGCCGAGAACTATTAAGCTGTTACAAAAAAGAACGTCTTGCATCGCAAGACCCTCTTTTTTTATTTCTCGAATACGAATTTGCCATCCTTATAGTCGCAGGTGACCGAGTCACCCGATGAGATCTGCTTTTCGAGGATCTGCTCGCTGAGGGCATCTTCGATGCGGCTTTGAATTGCGCGGCGAAGGGGTCTCGCGCCGTAAACTGCGTCGAAGCCCGCGTCGGCAATGGCCTGCACTGCGGCATCGGTAAAGGCGATGCTGATATCGAGGTCGTTGACCCGCTTGATAAGGGAGGAGAGCATCTTGTGGGCTATCTGCCTGATGTCCTCGCTTTGCAGCTTGCGGAAAACGATGATGTCGTCAACGCGGTTGAGAAACTCGGGCTTAAACTGTCTTTTAAGCTCTTCCATTACCCTTTCCTTGATGGACTCATCGTCGCTCGCAGAGGACTCGCCGAAGCCGACTGAGGCTTTCTTCTCGGTTATCATACGGGCACCGACGTTGCTGGTCATAATGATGACGGTGTTTTTGAAGTTGACGTGCCGACCCTGAGAGTCGGTCAGCACACCGTCCTCAAGTATCTGCAGCATCATATTGAAGACGTCGGGATGTGCCTTTTCAATTTCATCGAAGAGCACCACCGAGTAGGGCTTGCGGCCCACCTTTTCGGTCAACTGACCGCCCTCGTCGTAGCCGACATATCCGGGAGGGGAGCCGACCAGCTTTGACACCGTGTGCTTCTCCATATACTCCGACATATCGAGCTTGATTATAGCGTTTTCGTCGCCGAACATCGCCTCGGCAAGCGCGCGGCAAAGCTCGGTCTTACCGACACCTGTGGGGCCGAGGAAGATGAATGAGCCGATGGGGCGCTTGGGATCCTTGAGCCCGACACGGCCGCGGCGAATTGCCTTTGCAACGGCGGTGACCGCCTCGTTTTGACCGACGACACGCTCGTGCAGGATGCTCTCAAGTCGGAGCAGACGCTCGCTTTCCTCTTCGGTAAGCTGTGCAACGGGAACTCCCGTCCAGCCCGAAACGACCTGCGCGATCTCCTGCGGTGTGACCACGCCCGAGGTGCGCTCGCTGTCCTGTTGCCACTTTTCCTTGGCCTCATCAAGCTGACGGCGCAACTCCTTTTCCTTGTCGCGAAGAGAGGCGGCACTTTCGAAATCCTGCGAATTTATGGCGTTTGTTTTTTCGTCGGAGATGTGCTTTATCTCGTCCTCGAGGGACTTCAGGTCGGTCGGCACCGTCATTGTGCGAAGCTTGACCCTCGAGGATGCCTCGTCGATGAGGTCGATAGCCTTGTCGGGCAGGAAGCGGTCACTGATATACCGCGAGGAAAGCTGAACGGCGGCGGTCAGTGCCTCGTCGCTGATGCGCACTTTATGATGCGCCTCGTATTTGTCGCGCAGTCCCTTGAGAATCTCAACCGCATCTTCCTCGGTCGGCTCTCCGACGGTGAGAGGCTGGAAGCGGCGCTCGAGGGCGGAATCTTTCTCAATATACTTGCGATACTCGTTGAGGGTGGTCGCGCCTATGACCTGCACCTCGCCGCGCGCAAGCTGGGGCTTGAGCATATTTGCGGCATCGGTTGACCCCTCGGCAGAGCCTGCGCCGACAAGGGTGTGAACCTCGTCGATAAAGAGGATGACGTCGGTCGCCTTGATGACCTCGTCGATGGCCGCTTTTACCCTTTCCTCAAAGTCGCCGCGGTACTTGGTGCCTGCCACCATACCCGTCAGGTCGAGGGCAACCACCCGCTTGTCCTTGAGCAGTTCGGGGACCTCGCCGTTGGCAATTTTGTTTGCAAGCCCCTCGGCAACTGCCGTTTTGCCCACACCGGGCTCGCCGATGAGGCAGGGGTTGTTCTTGGTGCGTCGGGTGAGAATTTGGATTATGCGCTCGATCTCCTTTGCACGTCCGATGACGGGGTCGAGCTTGCCCGCTTTGGCCTCGGCGGTAAGGTCGCGGCCGTACTTGTCGAGGGTGGGGGTCTTTTTGCCCTTTTGCTTTACCTTTGCAGAGGGGGTCTCGCCGCCTTCAACGGCAGAGCCTGCCACCTTGGAGGTCTCCTGCAGAATAGCGGTGCAGTCGCCCCCGATCTTGCTGATGAAGCGGACGGCGTAGTTGTCACCTTCCTCTAAGATCGCGATCAGCAGATGCTCGGTGCCCACCAGAGCTGAGCCGCCCGAACGCGCGGTGGTGATGGCCATTTCGACGATACGCTTAGCGCGCGGGGTAAGCTGGTCGGGGGAGAGGACGGTGGGGGAGCCGCGTCCGACGGTGTTTTCCAATTCCTCGGCTATACGGTCGGCATAGACACCCTTTTCCTCGAGTATCTGTGCGGCGGCACCTGACTCCTCCTGCAGTAAGCCGATAAGCAGATGCTCACTGCCGATGTAGGTGTGGCCAAGCTCCTGAGCCGCCTGAATGGCGTAGTTCAGCGCCTGATTGGCCTTATCCGTAAATCCGTTGAACTTATACATATAAACTACAACCTTTCCCGTGCCAGAGCGGCACGCAGTTTGTCGCGCTCAGCCGCCTCCAAGGGCTCGCCCTTTGCCGCCTGAACGGAGGCAGGGCCTGCGCTGATTATCAGCTCCTCGGCGGTGGCCAATGGGATGTCGCGGATGATGCCCATTGAGATGCCGAGCCGCACCTTTGAGATAAGCTCCATAAACTCCTGACTGCTGATCGAGCGCGCAAATTTCAGCAGACCGAGAGCGCGCCAGGCGGCGTCCTCGATAGCGTCGGGGTCAAGAGAGGAGCGAAGACTTCTTTCCTGAGAAATTGCCTGATAGGCGATGGATTTGAGATTGTCCACGGCCGCCCTTTCGGAGATGCCGAGGGTGACCTGATTGGAGAGCTGATACATCGCGGCCGATGCCTTTGAGCCCTCGCCGTAGGTACCCCTGACGGTAAGACCTATCTTGCTGACGGTGGATGCCAAGCGGTTTATCGCGCCGTTGGCCTCGAGAGCAGGCAGATGGAGCATCAGGGATGCGCGCAGGCCTGTGCCGAGGTTGGTCGGACATTCGGTAAGATAGCCGAGCCTCTCGTTAAAGGCATAATTGAGATGACTGCCGAGCAGGTCGTCGATGCGGTCGGCCTCAGCATACGCCTCGTCAAGCGAGAGACCGGCGCGCATAACCTGTATGCGAATGTGGTCCTCCTCGCAGAGCATTATGCTGACCGACTCGTCCTCGGAGAGCAGAAGCACCTTGCCTGCGCGGTTTTCGGCAAAGGCGGGGCTGATGACGTGCCGCTCCACCATCGACATAGCGGTGATATCGGGCAGGGTCTCCATCTCGATGTACTTAAAGCGCTTTCTTGCCTCCTCATCCGAGTAGAGAGCCTCGCGCACCATTTGGTTGACCTGCTGAAGCTGGTCGGGTGTCATATGAGAGGGGAAGGGGATGCCGGCAAGATTTCGCGCAAGGCGGATTCGGGTGCTGATGACGGTATCTGCCTCGCTGCCCGAGGATGTGTACCACTTATTCATTTGATTCAGCCTCCCTTTGCTCCTTTTTTATCATATCTCGCAGGGCAGCCGCCTGCTCGAAGTTTTCCTCCTCGATCGCCTGCTTGAGCTCTGCCTTCAACTGCTCAAGGCGGTTTTCCTCTACGGCAGGCTGCTCAACGGCAACGAGGGGCCTTTTGCCCGCGTGGTAGGCCTTGCCGTGCATACGCTGTAAAGAGGGCAAAAGCTGCTCGAAGAAGGTGTCGTAGCATTTGTCGCAACCTACGCGGCCGGTCTTTGCGATGTCGTCAAAGCAAAGGCCGCAGCCCTCGCAACGCTTGCGCTTGTCGCTTCGGGCGGTCGACTTTACCGAGTCATCGAAGAAGGAACCGAGCAGGTTTTCAAGCCCGAACTGGTTCTGCACGTAGGAATTGTGCTTGGCGCAATCGGCGCAAAGGTGATGGGCCTCGACGACTCCGTTGATGCTGGTTTTGATATGGGTGGTGGCGATGTTTTTGCCGCATTTTTCACATAGCATAGGTAACAACTCCTTTTGATAGGTCAGATCTGGGTCATCAGCATCTGTTTGAAGATGGCCGCGCGAAGCTCGTCACGGAATTGAACGGGTACCCCTCTGAGCGCGTTGTCAGAGGTGGCCGCATTGATAAGTTTCGCCGATTCGGCCGAAAGGTATTCGCGGTAGACCAAATTTTCGGTGATGATCTTTTCTGCGCGCAGGTCGAGGGAGTCTCCGATGGAGTTTATAATGTGCATCAAGCCGCTTGACGCACCCATTCTTACCTCGGTGATGCGGATGTAGCCGCCGCCACCGCGCTTGCTTTCAACAATGTATCCTCTTTCGGGGGTAAACCGAGAGGAGATAACGTAATTGATCTGGCTGGGTACACAGCCTATATTTTCGGCGAGGGTATTGCGCCTGATCTCCGCAATACCTTCCTCACTGCCCTCCAAAAGCTCCATTATCCTCTTGGCTATCAGATCGCTCATTAACATTTTTCATCTTCCTTCCGTTTGACCTTTACTGACTATAATTGTAGAGCAAAAGTCTATAAAGGTCAAAGTCTATAAAGGTCAAATTTTGGTTGATTTTTTCGTAAAAAGCCACACTTTCTTGCGTTTTCTTAAAAATGCTTCGATTATCTCCGTTTTTTTGCTTAAATTATCGTGAGCGACATCTGCCTCTACATCAAGTTTATTCTGCCGTCACCGATTTTAATCATCGACATAGTATGATATTGAAGATACCCCCGAAGAAAGCGGAGACGGTATCGGGAAAGGAGGCCATTTGTAATGTGTGGTTTCAACGGTAACAACTGCTGCACCTGGATCATCCTCATTCTTGTCATCCTGTTCTGCTGCGGCGGAAACGAAGGCTGTGGCAGCAGCAACTACAACAACTGCGGTAACAACTGCGGCTGCTAACAGAGAACAATAAATAAAAGAACACGCCGACCTCTTTTACAGAGGTCGGCGTGTTGCTTAGTTAACCGTTCCGTCGCCTAAGGCGAGAATGAATTCGTTTCCGAGCTGTCCGTAGCTGTAAACGTACCATTTATCTGCTCCCAATTTGGATGCGATACTCTCGATATTTCTCTTGTACCACGCAAGGAAGGCATCAGGGTCTTCGGTGATGTATACCCTTGCGTAGTTGTCGTTTTTCTCAAGCCAGTCGGCGATGCTCTCGACCGAGTATTCCTCAAAAATACAGTCCTCAAGTGAGAAATACCACTTATCCTTAGAGTTGCTCTTGGGCAAGGGGTAATTGTTCTCCGAGAAGGTGTGGTCCTCCTTTATCATCTTATCGGTGGTGTTAAAGTAGGAGTAGAAAACGTGGGCAGATTGATCGTCCCAGGTCAAATCGACGTTGTAATACTTGCCGTCTAGCTTGACCTTGTTCCACGAATGAGCGATGGGTTTGGAGCTTTTGGACATCGGGTTAATACTTGTTCCGGTTACAAGCAGACATTGAATGCCTGCTCGGTAGCAAAGGTACTGGAAGGCCTTGCTATACCCTTCACATACCGCGTTTTTTTGTATCAAAGCACCGTATGCGGTATAGGCGTGGTCGCCGTCGGAGGAATATTCGGTGTTGTCCGACAGATAGTCGTGGATATATTTTTCCTTTTCGTAATCGGTCTCAAGCTTTGCCAGTATGGGAAGCAGAGAATCGATCTCTTCCTCGAGCTTATCCTTTGCCGTATTAACAAAGAGGGGATGCATACTGTATTTTGGCTGGTATGATAAAACTACCCCCTTAGTTGCCTGCAGGACATAATCTGCTTCGAGCCAGAAATGCTGGGGATAGTCGGCGCGATAGTAGTTGAGCACCTTTTTGAAGCTGTCGACCGACAGCTTGCAATCGGAAAGGTCGACCGTTTCGGCAGTACTGCCGACCCCTTCGGCTATCTTGTTGTAGGCCTTCAGTTCTTTGCCGCTTAACTGATTTCTTCCGTAGTAATCCTTCGGCTGTATGGGGTTAAGTCCCCACGGGTCCTCGACCGTGTTCGTTGAAGTGGATGCGGCGGTATCGGGCGCAGGTGTACAAGCCGCGGTGAAACACAGCAACAGAGCAAGAACTATGACCAACAGCGAACGGAACAAACGAAAGGTTTTCATCGATCGTGCCTCTTTCTAAGGGTGCATAGGCGCGTTGCTTTTATTATATCAGAAAGGGTGTAAATGTAAAGGCGCCAAAGGGATATCGGTGGACTGATTGTATTATATAACAATAATTGGAAAAAATCCTCTCATTTAGATTACAATATTATTACAGATTGGTTACATAAGAGACGAAATTGTATCAATTTTGATACAATTTCAAAGCCCTGCACCAAAGGGCACAGGGCAATGACTAAACAACTTTATTTGAGCATTGATTTGTAAAGTCTGATGTATGCGTTTGCCGAAGCGCCCCAGCTGTTGTCGCATCTCATTGCGCGTTCGGTCAGCATCCGCCAGCCGTCCTTGTCTTTGAAGCCTTCAACGGCGCGATAGACGGCGTGGGCCATATCGTCGGCGTTGTAGTTCTCAAATGTAAAGCCGTTGCCCTCGCCGAGTCCGCTGTCCTGAATGGTGTCGCGCAGGCCTCCGGTCTGGCGGACAACGGGAACGGAGCCGTAGCGCAGTGCGACCATCTGGGACAGGCCGCAGGGCTCGCTTTTGCTTGGCATAAGGAAGATGTCGCTTCCGGCGTAGATCTTATGAGCAAGATCGGGTCTGAAGCCGGTGCGGAGTCTGAAGCGGTCAGGATAGCGCTCGGCGATCTCGGAGAGGAAGGTCTCATATTCGTAATCGCCGCTTCCGAGTACCACCATCTGCACGCCGAAGCCGAGGATGGAATCAAGCCGCGCCTTTACAAGATCGAGGCCCTTGTGGGAAACGAGGCGGGTGACCATCGCGATAAGGGGCAGGTCGTCGCGCACCTCGAGGTCGAGCAGCTTTTGCAGTTCGGCCTTGTTTGCCGCCTTGCCCGACAGGTCGTCCGCCGAGAAGGGAGCAAATATCGCAGGGTCGTTTGACGGGTCGTAAACATCGTTATCGATGCCGTTGACGATGCCCGAAAGCTTCCACTGACGCTCCTTAAGTATCGAGTCAAGGTCGTGGGAGTACCACGGGTCGAGAATCTCGTTGGCATAGGAGGGGCTGACGGTGCTGACCCTGTGGGCGCATTCGATGGCGCCTTTCATCAGGTTGATGCAGTTGTTATATTCGACGAGTGCCGCCTCGGAGGAGGGGATGCCGAACACATCCTCAAGTATCTCCTTGCTAAATATCCCCTGATACTGAATGTTATGAATAGTAAATAGGGTCTTGACGTTGCGTAGCTTCTCGACGTCCTGATAAAACAGGCGCAGGTAAACGGGGATGAGCGCCGTCTGCCAGTCGTTGCAGTGGATGATGTCGGGGGTGTAGTCGATGACCTTGAGCACCTCGAGCACCGCGCGTGAGAAAAAGGCAAACCGCTCGGCATCGTCGTAGTGGCCGTAGAGACTGCCCCGCTTGAAATAGTAGAGGTTGTCGATGAAGTAGTAGATGACCCCGTCGTGTTTAGCCTCAAAAATGCCGCAATACTGCCTGCGCCACGCAACAGGAACCGAGATGGAGGCGACGAAGTGCATCTTCTCCCTCATTTCCTGACTGATGGTGTCGTAGAGGGGCAGGATGATGCGTGCGCCGACCAAACGTGCGCGCAAGGCCTTGGGCAATGCGCCCGAAACGTCGGCAAGTCCGCCCGACATAGCAAACGGATAGGCCTCACTCGTAGCAAATAAAATTTTCATTGTTTATACCTCACTGCCCTTTCTGACATAGACGGTGTAGCTGTCGGTGCCCGAAAGAGTACGTCCGGAACCGATGTGAACATTCTTATCGGTGCAGATGTAGTCAAGTGTGACCCCGTCGTCAACGCAGGTCGACTGCATCAGCACGCAGTTTCTGACAACGCTTCCTTTACCCACCTTGACGCCTCTGAAGAGGATACTGTTTTCGACCGTACCCTCGATGATGCATCCGTCGGAGATAAGCGAGTTGGTAACGTGGGAATCGAGACCGTATTTGGCAGGCATCTCGTTCCTCGTTTTCGTATAGACGACTCGCTCTCGGTTGAAAAGCTCCTTGCGCACCTTGGGAGCGAGCAGATCCATATTGATGTCAATGTAGGAGCGGATGGAGTCGATCACCTCTGCATAGCCGTCAATGAGGTAACCGATTATTTTCAGGTCGTTGACTTTGCGCAGGAAGATGTCAGCGTACAGGTTTACATAATTGTTGCTAATACCCTCGGTGATGAGGCTTCTCAGCAGATCCTTGCTCAGAATGGTGATACCGAGGCTGTGGTCGCAAACAACGTGTTTTTGAGCCATAGTGATCTTGGTGACACGGCTGTCATCATTAACCTCAAGGGCCATAATGTTACCGTCGCCGTTAGGAGCGGGGCCGTTTTTGTATGCAAAGGTGATGTCAGCCTGACTGTCGATGTGGCGGCGGAGCATATCCTTCATATCAAGGTTGCAAATAAGGTCGCCGTCGCAGAGTGCGACATATTCCTCTGCCGAGCGGTCGATAAAATCGAGGATAGCATAGACCGAACGAATCTTGGTCTCGTTAAGACCGCTCAGGGCGTAGGAGTTGGGCGGAATGACGGTAAGGCCGCCATTCTTTCTTGCGAGGTCCCAGGATTTACCGCTTTCGATGTGGTCCATAAGGGACTTGTAGTTGGTCTTGGTAACGACTGCCACGCGGCTTACATCGGCGTGGACAAGGTTGGACAGGGTGAAGTCGATAAGGCGGTAGCGTCCGCCGAAGGGAAGGGCACTGCACGCTCTGTTTTCGGTCAGCTCGCCGAGCAGGTTGTCGTTGGTGTTGCCGAAAACAACACC
>JAZTZA010000302.1:0-15836 GCA_045637185.1 Acutalibacteraceae bacterium | reverse complement strand
TAATTCGTGTCGCAGTCAGATCGCAGAAGCCTTAGGGAAGCACTTGGCGCCGGATGTATTTGACTCATATTCTGCCGGAACCCAAACAAAACCGAAGATCAATCAGGATGCGGTCAGAATTATGAAAGAGCTGTACGGGATTGATATGGAACAAACACAGTATTCAAAATTGATTACAGATATTCCAAATCCCGACGTGGCAATTTCAATGGGTTGCAATGTGGGTTGCCCTTTTATTGGCAGAGGATTTGATGATAATTGGGAGCTGACAGACCCCACGGGAAAAACGGACGAGGAATTTAAGATTATAATCAAAAAAATCGAAGAAAAGATTTTAAGACTAAAAGACGAATACAAATAAGTTCAGATTTGACACAGCAGAATGTATGCGGTTTCCCGCTTTGCGTTCTGCCGCTCAGACCGCCATCAAGGAAGGCGAGCAATCAGGGTTAAAAAGCAAACGTCTTTTGTAATGATATAATATATAAAAACACGACAGCAAAGGAAAACGTCAAATGAAATACGTAAAAACGGAAAAATACGATATTAATATAGTAAAGCAAAAAATCATGGGACCTAATCCGTTAAAATTAGAAGAAGAACTGATGATTGACAATAGAATCAATACAGGCGCTATTGTTATGGATTTAGGCAGCGGGCAAGGAATCACATCTGTGTTTTTAGCAAAAGAATATGGATTTAAGGTTTATGCAACAGACCTTTGGAGCGAGCCGCAAGAAAATCAGAAATTCTTTGCCGAAATGGGATTAACAGAGGAAGAGATTGTTGCCGTAAAAGCGGATGCTACCGATTTGAAATGTGAAAAAGATTTCTTCGATGCAGTTGTCAGCACGGATTCCTATAATTATTTTGGAAGAGATGCCGACTATTTAGACGAAAAACTTTTGCCCTTTGTAAAGAAAGGCGGTTATATTTATATAGTCGTTCCGGGGATGAAGAAAGACTGCCATAATAATATTCCCGAAGAACTACTATTATCTTGGACTCCTGAACAATTAGACTATATCCACGATATAGAATATTGGAAAAACATTGCTTCGAAATCCAAGAACAGCGAGATCGTTTCCGTTTACGAAATGGAAAGCAATGAAGAATGTTGGAACGATTGGATACAGTGCGATAATGAGTATTCTATAAACGACAGGAAGGCCATCGAGGCAGGCGCGTGTAAATATTTGAACTTTATCGCTATTGTTCTAAGGAAAAAATAAGAAAGCCTTGTATATTCCCTCATTTTCGGTATGTTATAATGCAGTAATAAGACATAAGGATGAATATAATGATCATTTTAATTTCAGGAGCATCGCACACGGGAAAAACAGCGCTTGCCCAAAAACTGCTTGAAAAATATAAATATCCATATCTATCGATCGACCATTTGAAAATGGGGTTAATTCGCAGCGGGAACACGGACCTTACACCTATGAGCGATGAGGGCGAATTAACGGCATATCTATGGCCTGTTGTCCGAGAAATGATTAAAACGGCTGTTGAAAATGAGCAAGATTTAATCGTGGAAGGTTGCTATATTCCTTTTGATTGGGCTAACGATTTTGAAGAAGAGTATTGTAGGAATATTAAACATTATTGTCTGATAATGAGCCAAAATTATATTGAGAAACATTTTGACGATATCAAAAAATATGCGAGCGTTATTGAAAAGCGTTTGGATGATGAATGGTGTACTTTGGAGAGTGTGTTAGAAGATAATGCGAAAGCGTTATCTCTTGCTCAAAAGCATAAAGCAAACTATATACTCATTGATGATAAATACGAAATCAACATATAGGTCAAAACGCCTTTTGCGCATCGCCGTACAGGTTGCATAGGACGGATATTGTGTTATAATAGCATCAAGAGGTGAGGTAAATGATATATACCGACAAGACCAAGGCGGCGCTCAGGCTTTGCTTTGAGGCGCATAAGGAGCAGAAGGACAAAAGCGGATTGCCTTATGTGTTCCACCCCTTTCATCTGGCCGAGCAGATGGGCACCGAGGACGAAACGGTGGTCGCTTTGCTGCACGACGTGGTTGAGGACACCGATCACACCCTCGACGAGCTGGCCGAAATGGGCTTCGGCGATGCGGTCATAGAGGCACTTGCCCTGCTGACCCACGACGACGAGACCGATTATATGGACTATGTCCGCGCCATCAAGGGCAACCCGCTTGCCAAGGCGGTGAAGCTCGCGGACCTGCGGCACAATTCCGACCTGACGCGGCTTGACACCGTCGACGAAAAGGCTCTCAAAAGATACAACAATTACTTGGAGGCAATCGCCCTGCTCGAAGGGTGACACCTTGTTTTTTTGGTTGTAATATGGTATAATTATAACGTAATTCAGCGATAAGGGGTGAGGGTATGCTTGAAAACAAGCTTGGGATAACATCTTCTGCGGAGCTTGCGCGCGAGGAAGAAAGAATCAGCAAGAAAAAGGCGTTGGAGCTTTTCGAAAGCGGTCGGCTTGATAGCCTTGAAGCAGGCAAGACGGCGTCTCTTATGAGTATCCACAAGGCCTTGTTTGAGGACATCTACGAGTTTGCGGGCAAACTTCGCACCGTCAACATCGCAAAGGGCAGCTTCAGGTTTGCCCCTTTGATGTATTTGGAAGCCGCCCTTGACAACATCGACAAAATGCCCCAATCGAATTTCGATGAGATAATCGAAAAATATGTCGAGATGAACATTGCCCATCCCTTCCGCGAGGGCAACGGCAGAGCAACGCGCATTTGGCTCGATTGCATATTGAAAAAGGAACTCGGCAAGGTGGTCGATTGGAGTTTGGTTGACAAAGAGGACTACTTGCTGGCAATGGAGCGCAGTCCTATCAGGGATATCGAGATCAAGCATATTCTTAAAAACGCCTTGACCGACAGGGTCAATGACCGCGAGGTCTTTATGAAGGGCATCGACCACAGCTATTATTACGAGGATTATACGACCTTTAAGACAGAAGAATTATGACAAAACCCCCACCGAATGCACGGTGGGGGTCTGCTTTTTTACTTTTGCGCTTGTTGGTCACGCTCGAGCCGCTCGCGCTCAGCCTTTTCGCGCGCCTCCCTTATGGCGTGGGTCAGCACGTGGCGGTATATGCCCGTGAACTGCGCCTGCGCCCTTTCGAGCGCCTCGGGGGAGGAGCCGTGCTCCTCGATGAACTTGAGGAGCTGTTTTGCTTTTTTCTCACGCTTGGAGAACTCGCGGTTGATGTTTCCCAGCGCCTGAGCGGCGGTGGGGTCGGAATAGTAACCCATAGTTTTTGCCTCCTAAATATTCTGTTGTAGTCAGGAAGGCATAAAAAAAGCCTATCCTGCGAAATGGGCAGAATTTCCCTGCAGAAATTCCATCCATTTGCAAAATAAGCGATGATTTTGTGGCCTTATAGTACCACACCCCACCCCGTTTGTCAAGAGGGTGAGCAAAAATCGATGGTCAAAGGGCTCTCCTGTGACTTTTATTGACAACTTTAGTAAAATATTGTATATTAAATGAAAAGGAGGCTTTATATATGGCTGCAAAAATCAGAATCAAATGTCCGAATTGTAAAGAAGTTTATAATGTTGAGCCCGGCACTCCCGTGTGCCCCAAATGTCATCAGCCTGTTCAGGCAGACAACGAGGCTTGCATTTATCTCTACCGACAGGGCTCTCCTTACGGAATCGCCGGTGGCTTTGGCATTTACATTAACGGCGACCCCGTAGGCTACATAGGAAATAAGGAGCTTCTTCGCTTTCCGTTGCCCTACGGAACATATACGCTTCACTGTGCCGTTGGCATGAGCCGCAAATGCAGGGATTTGCAGATAAATCTTACCCCCGAAAACAGCGTTGCTTATGCTAAGGTTTATATTAAACCGGGATTTTGGGCCAACTCTTTCGTGATCGAGCCCGTCGACCCCAACCTGTTGGATCTGTAAACGACTTGTAAAAACGCCCCGCCGAGATTTCGGTGGGGCGTTTTTGCTTTTATTCAATCTCAATCACCATATTACAGCGCTCTTTTATCTTGGTTTCGGAGAAAAAGACGCGCTCGAGGGGTATCCACCTCTCAAAAAACATCTGCGCCGTCTGCGGCGAGTTGCGGTGCAAGATGCGCTCCCTCTGCAACCCATCCGACAGGTCGAGGTAGACCGAGAAATCGTAAAACTCCGCAAGCTCGGGGTGCATCGAGTAGGCTCCCTCGACGACGGTCAGCCGCCTTTGCGGCACCTGCACGGCATCGGCGAGGGTCATCGTAGAGCAGTCAAAGGGTCGAAAGCGTACTGCCTCGCCCCTGCTGAGCGGCAGGAGCACTTCGGCCAAAAACCGCTCTCGGTCGACGTTGCCGCCCACCTGCGCGTACCTCTCGGGGCATCGCTGCTCGGGGCGCAGGAAGAAGTCGTCCATATGGATAAGGGCGCACCCGTATATCTGACCGAGCAGTTCGCCCAGCGTGGTCTTTCCGCTTGCGCTTCCGCCCTCGACGGCAAGCAGTACTTCGCCCTCGTCGAGCCGCCTGTCAAGCTCGGCAAGCATCGGCAAAAAGGGCACAAATCGGTTGGCTATGACGCGGTAGGCAGGGCGGTACGCCTCCCTGAAGCCATCCGAATGGCTCACCGCTTCAAAGCCGTTCTCCTGCCACTTGGCGAGGGCGGCTTCAAACTCGTCGGCTGAAAAGGGCAACTCGCCCTCTTTTACAAGCTTCCTGACGGTGTCGAGCTTTTCAAGCAAACGCCCCAGTCCTTCAGGCTCCTTTTTTGCCGACAGGCTGAAGAGCTTGGCGAGGGTGCCTGATTTCAACCCCTTGTCGAGCCAGCAAAGATGCACCCGACTGTACTCGCCGTCGAGCCGCTCAACGAGGGGCTGCCCGTCGGCTCGGCAGAGGTCGGCATACTCCCTTTCGATACCGTCGGTCACCCTATCCAAAGAGGAAACGAGGTGCTCGCACCCGAAGGCACTCTGGTAGAGGAACTTGAATATGTCCTGTATATTAAGTTGTGGATATCTGCCGAGGTGTTCGGTCAGCAACTCGCGGGTCATATCGTCCTGTTTCATAAAATCAGTCCTTTAATCCCCGAGGTCGAGCACCTTGGGGTTGTCGAGCAGCATAACGATGATGGGAATGAGTATAACTTGAAGAATAATGCCGGGGATGGCGTTGGTAAAGGCACCTGCCACGAAGGCGGCAAGGGTAAATGCGCCGCCGTTCAGCCCGACAAAGACAAACATCGCGGCGCCCCATACAAGTCGGCCGATCGCCATTGCGGTTAGCAGGGAGCAGTAGATGTAGGGCTTTTTGCGGGGCAATAGCTTGTGCATCAGGCCGGCCGTCACGCCGTATGCCGCAAGCTCAAGGGCCATACATATCGCCGTCGGAAAGAGGGGCGGCATACCGAGGGTCAGCGAGCGGAGCAGGGGGGCGATAAAGCCGACCGCCAGTCCCCACGGCCAACCGCAGACGAAGCCGCATATCAGCACGGGCAGATGCATCGGGCAAAGCATAGAGCCGATCTCGGCAATCTGCCCCGTCAGAAAGGGCAGGACGTAGGCCAACGCCAAAAAGAGAGCGGCGAGGGTCATTTTTATCAAGCTCTTGCGATTTTTCATATAGGTAGCCGTCCTTGTCGGTGAGTTTTTGAGGTATTATATCACACCCTCGGTAAATCGTCTATATCAAGGTGAAAAAATATGCAATTTTTAATGGAAATTTACTAAAAAGTGTTGAAAATGAAATATTTTTTTGTTATAATGTTCTTGCCATTTATAAATTTGAAAAGGAGAGATAAAAATGGACAAGTTCTTCAAGATTTCCGAACGCGGCTCGACCGTTAGAACGGAAATAATCGCCGGACTTACAACCTTTTTCGCAATGGCATACATCATCGTTGTAAATCCGAATCAGATCGTTGGCTTCAGCTTCGACGTCCCCGGTGTTCCTGCCATTTGGAATGCGGTCTATATCGGTTCCATCTTGGCCGCAGTGATCGGCACTATGCTTTACGCCCTCTATGCAAAGCTGCCCTTTGCACAGGCGTGCGGTATGGGTCTGAACTCCTTCTTCTTCACCTCTTTCGTCCTTCCGCAGATCATCGCGGGCGGCGACGTGGTAAAGGGATATCAGGCCGGTCTTGTCATCATCCTTATCTCCGGTATTGTTTTCTTGCTGCTCTCTATTACGGGTGCCCGTGAGTACATCGCAAAGGCTATGCCCGACTGCATCAAGAAGGCTATCCCCGCCGGTATCGGCCTCTTCATTGCCTTCATCGGCTTCCAGAACGTCGGTATCATTCAGGCTAACCAGTACACTCTCGTTCAGTTTGTTAAGATCAACGGCGCCGCTTGGGCCGACATCGCTCCTGCTATCGTAGCGCTTCTCGGCTTCATCATCATCGCCATTCTTACCAAGCTCAACGTTAAGGGCTCCGTCCTTATCGGCATCCTTGCCACCTCTGTTATCTACTATCTCGCAACCTGGACCGTTCCCAGCTTCGACCTCGGCTCTGTTGTCGAACCCTTCAAGGATTTCGCTCAGATCGGTATCACCGGCGTCTTCAAGGCTGAGTCTTGGCAGAATGCCTTCTCGGGCGAGATGATCGGCAGCATCTTCTCTGTAATTATGCTGATCGTTACCTTCTGCCTTGTCGATATGTTCGACACCATCGGTACCCTCTACGGCACCGCTTCCGAGGCTGATATGCTTGACGAAAACGGCGACCCCATCGACATCGACAAGTCGATGACCTGCGATTCCATCGCTACCGTTTCGGGCTCTATCCTCGGTACCTCTACCGTTACCACCTTCGTTGAGTGTGCATCAGGTGTTGCCGCCGGCGGAAGAACCGGTCTTACAAGCGTTGTAACTTCGCTTTGTTTCCTTGTATGCCTCTTCCTCTCTCCCGTTGCGAGCATCATTCCTGCCGCAGCTACCGCTCCGGCACTCATCTTCGTCGGCGTTCTTATGCTCAAGAACTTCTCCAAGGTTGATATGACCGATATGAGAAGCGCAGTTCCTGCCTTCCTGACCCTCGTTATGATGCCCCTGACCTACTCCATCGCAAACGGCATCGGTATCGGCTCCATCGCCTACCTGCTTATCACCCTCTTCACCGGTAAGTATCAGAAGAAGGATATCGCCGTCACCATCATTGCCTTGCTCTTCGTCTGCAAGTTCATCTTCGGCGCTATCTAAGTTTCACAGTTAAAAACACCCGAGATTTCGTAATGAGATCTCGGGTGTTTTTTGTTGCCGAGGGCACGAGGAAGATAAAACAAGGGTCAAAACAGCATCTTTTTTCCGAATTGGAAAAATTTGTAACCAAATTGTAATCAAATTGTAACCAAATCCGTGTTGAAGTCATAAAAACAGGGTGTTAGAATATAAAAAAATGAAAGGAGAAGCGGCGAGAATTAAAAACTTGCCGCGGTGAATCATTATGCTATGTAACAAATGCGGTTTTGAAATGACCGAAGACCAGAAGGTCTGCCCCAACTGCGGACAGGAATTGGTCGAGCCTGCTGTTGCCGAGGAGGCCGTTGCCGATGAAGCCGCGGTGACCGAAGAGGTCGAACAGCCGGTAGCCGAGGAAGCGGCGTCCGCTGAATGTGATGCCCCCGAAGCCGAAGCGGCTGAGCAGGAGCAGGCACCTGAATTGGTCGAAGCACCTCCTGCACCGCCTAAGAAAAAGAAAACGGGCCTCGTGCTCGGAATAATCGGCGGAGCGGTCGCGGTTGCGGCGGTTTTGGTTGCCGTTTTCTTCGGACAGATAAAGGGCTTTGCTATCAAGACCTTTGGCAGCACCGACAACTACTTCAGGTATGTTGAGGCCAATGCGGCCGCCGAGATCAACGCCTCGGTAGCAGAGGCCTACGGTACCTACCGCGAGCCTGAACAGAAGGATGCCGCCGCTGAGGCCGAGATAACCTTCGACGTAAGTAAGGCGGCGCAGGACGACATCTGCGGGCTGCTCGGTGGCGAACTCGACCTGAGCTGGCTCAACGACGTTGCCATCACCTCCAACTACAACATCAAGGACGAGGCTCTGTCATCCGCTACCAAGCTGAAGATAAACGATACCGACATTCTCGTTTTGGATCTGATCCAGGACCTCAACAATAAGGCGGCCTACATCGGATTGCTCAACTTTGACGACAGGTACCTTGCCGTAACCGAGGAAAACGTGACGGCTAACGACGAGGAGAGCCGCATCTTCTTGGAGATCACCAACGACGAGGAACTGCGCAAGGCCCTGCCCACACAGGAGGAGCTCAACGAGCTTCTTGATAAGTACACCAAGATCATGCTCGACAACGTTAAAGACGTCGAGAAGACCGCCGAAGTGGTCGAGGTCAACGGCGTTAAGCAGGAGCTGACCGTTCTGAAGGCCGAGATCGACTCCAAGGAGGCCGCCGTTATCGCCAAGGCTCTGCTCACCGAGGCCCGCGACGACGAGGTCATCAAGAAGTACGTCACCGACCTTTCCAAGCTGCTTGAGAAGAAAGAGATAATCGACGAAGCAGACGGTGTATATGAAGATTACGTGAAGTGGATCGATGACGCTCTTAAGGAGATCGAAAAGGATATCGAGGCAGACGAGGCTGAGGACGAAACCATCACCTTCTACACCTACGTTGACAATTCGCACAAGATCGTCGGACGCAAGCTGGTCTTAGATGAAGAGACTTCCCTTGGCTATATCGCTGTAAAAGATAAGAAGGAGATCGGCTTCGAGGCTGCTATTAAGTCTGCCGAAGCGGATGGCGAAGACTTTTTCGTAAACGGAAAGGGCGTCCGTGACGGCAAACTGATAAATATGGACATTTCGCTCGTTATGAATGATAAGACCTTATTTGTCGCGACCGTTAAGGAGTTTCAGCTTGACCAGTTCAAAGCCGGCCGACTCAACTGCAAGGTTCGTATTGAAGCCGCTCGCGGTTTGTTCGAGATGCAGGAAATGACCAACGCCGAGATCGCCGAGATCGAGGAGCTCAAAATGAGCCTCGATATGACCTTCAAGACCGAAGAGACCAAGTCCTCGTCGACGTTCGTCTTTAATTACGAGGGCAAGCCCTATGTGGAAATGACGGTATCCGCCAAGCAGACCGATCCCAAAAAGGTTACTCTGCCCGCCGAGGATAAGACGGTCGGCGTTGATGATGCTGAGGACTGGGTCACCTCCTTTGATCCGACCAAGATAGTCGATGCCCTTGAGGATGCAAAGGTTCCCGCCGAGATAGTCGAGATCGCCGATATGCTTCTTAACCCCAACTACGATTTCGGCTATGGGGAAGAAATTTATGACGAGAATTTGCCTGCCCCCGGTGGAGAAGGCGAATACGGCGATGAAGAGCTTTGGGGCGACGAGGAACTCTGGGGCGACGAGGAATATTGGGATGACGAAGAGCTCTGGGGTGACGAGGAGTACTGGGACGATGAGGAGTACTGGGGATAACCTCGGACTCTGACCCCGCGCCGATCTGCACCGGCTGACGTGCAATTATAATAACATTGTTTGCTACCTCGCTATAAATAAAAACGGCACCAACCGATCAATCGGAAGGTGTCGTTTTTATTTTTTTGTTTGATTTTGCGTTGGTGCTATTATATCCGAGCCTTACGGCAGGCGCTGGGCGAAGAGCCAGGGCATAAAAGTGTCGCGCTGCAGGGAAAAGACGTCGCGCATCGGCGACGAATGGTCGCCGTTCTTGAACTCGGTGTAGGTCGTTTTGGTGTGCCCCGATTGGAGAAGCTGCTGATTGAGGGATCTTGCGCAGGAAACGTTAACGGTATTATCGTTGGTGGAATGGAAGATGTGGAAGGCGGTGTTGGTGTGGGCCTTGGGGTCGAGCAGGTTTGAGCAGGCGCTCATCGGAACCGCCGCCGCAAAGGTGTTGGCGGGCATCTCGTCTAAAAGCTGGCAGATGGTAAAGCCGCCCATAGAAAGACCCACGATATAGACCCTTTTTGTATCAATATTGTAGGTTTCGGTCAGGTGATAAAACAGTTTCTTGAAGGCTTCGAGCTGATTGTAGTCCCACCAACCCTCTGTTTTCGTCGGGGTAATGGGAAACAGGGCGTAGGCACTGTATTCGTCGCTGTTGCTTTCGTATTTCATCAATGACGCGACCATAGTAGCGGTGATGCCGAGATTGCCTTCGTTGAGGTCATCGCCGAGGTGATGCATATAGATGACAAGGGGACGCTTGGCATCCGACTTGCGCACGGGCTCGTGGAACATATAATCTATCGGCGTTCCCGTAGCACTGTCGGTGTAGGTCAGGGTCTCAAAATAATCGCGCGCCGACTCGATAAGCGGGGGCGTATAACTGAATGGAGGCACGCTGCTCGGGGATCGTGAACTCGATTGAGTCGAGCCGGAGTCGGTTTGATAGGAGTTCGAAGCCGCGCTTGAGGCAAGGCTTGATGCCGAGGATGCGGCTGAGGAGCTGTTTTGCGCACTGCCGGTACAGGCGGCAAGGGCAAACAGCATAACGACTGCGGTGAATAGACTGAACAGTTTTTTCATTTTGGGGCCTCCTTGGGTTTTGCTAACCACATTATACCATATGTGAACAACAAGCACAACCGCGATTTGCTTAGAAAATGTCTGAGCAGATCGCACCTTTTTATAGGACGGTGCGTAAAAATCACCAAAACAGCAAATAAAGATTGTTAAAATTTCTACAATTTAACCCATCTTAATGATTGATTTTGATGTCGAAAAATGATATAATAAAATCGCATATCGTTTGCTTTTAATAATTCGTGAAAACGGAGGGTTATTTATGGTAAAGATCACTATCATCGGAACCGGAAGTGTTGGCTCGACAATAGCTTACACGCTGACTGTTATGGGTGTCGCGTCTGAGATCGTTATGATCGACCTCAACGGCGAAAAGGCACTCGGCGAGGCGCTTGACATCAAGCAGGGTGTTTCCTTCACCCATCCTTGCAACGTGCGTGCAGGCAGCTACTTTGATGCCGCAGGCTCCGACATTGTCATCATCACCTCGGGTATCGCCCGCAAGGCAGGTCAGTCGCGTCTTGATCTGGCTCAGACCAACGTCGACATACTCAAAGAGGTAACCGACAAGATACTCAAGTACGCTCCCACCGCCACCTACGTCATCGTCAGCAACCCCGTGGACGTGCTTACATACGCATTCCACAAGTTCTCGGGTCTGCCTGAGGAGAAGATAATCGGCTCGGGCACCATTCTTGATACCGCACGTCTGCGCGCAAGGATTGCCGAGTACTACTCGATAAATCAGAACAACGTTCACGCCTATGTCTTGGGTGAGCACGGCGACTCCGCCTTCATTCCCTGGTCGATCGCCAACATCTCCAACGTCTCGGTTGCCGATTACGGCAGGTCGACCTCTATCGAAGGGGTGCGTCCCGCCTTCTCCGAGGAAGAGGTCGAGGAATACGTCCGCAAGTCAGGCTCACGCGTCATTCAGCGCAAGGGTGCCACCTTCTACGCCGTATCGATGTCGGTCTGCCACATCTGCAAGTGCCTGCTCAGCGGTATCGACACCACCCTCACCGTATCGACTATGCTCCACGGCGAGTACGGCATCGACGACGTCTGCCTGAGCCTGCTCAACATCGTCGGCAGCAAGGGCGCACACGGCAAGGTTCAGCTTCCCCTTACCGACGGCGAGATAGCCAGCCTGCACAAGAGTGCCGACAGTCTCAAGTCGGTCATCAACAGCATCAAAATTTAACTGTATATAAATTTGGAGGTATCATTATGGAATTCCGTATCGAACACGACTCTATGGGCGAGGTAAAGGTACCCGCCGATCGTCTTTGGGCCGCACAGACCCAGAGAAGCTGTCAGAACTTTGAGATTGGTGTCGGCATTGAGACTATGCCTGCCGAGATCATTCACGCCTTCGGTATCTTGAAGAAGGCCGCCGCTCTTGCCAACCACACCCTGCGTCCCGAGAAGATGACCGACGAAAAGCTCGGCGCCATCAAGCAGGCCTGCGATGAGGTCATTTCGGGCAGCCTTAACGACCATTTCCCCCTTGTCGTATGGCAGACCGGAAGCGGCACCCAGTCCAATATGAACACCAACGAGGTTATTGCCAACCGCTCTAACCAGATTCTTGATAAGAAGCTGCTCCATCCCAACGACGACGTCAATATGAGCCAGTCCTCCAACGATACCTTCCCGACCGCTATGCACATCGCGGCCGTCATCGCCCTTGAGGATAAGCTTATCCCCGCCGTTGAGGAGCTTGTTGAGACCTTCAAGCGTCTTGAGAAGGAGAACGAGGGCATCGTTAAGAGCGGCCGTACTCACCTGCAGGACGCTACCCCCATCACCTTCAGTCAGGAGATAAGCGGCTGGCGTTCAAGCCTTGAGAAAGACCTTCAGCTTATCCGTCTTGCCATCGGACCGCTCTATGAGCTGGCTCTGGGCGGCACCGCTGTCGGTACCGGACTTAACGCTCCCGCAGGCTTCTCCGAGAAGGTTGCCGAGGAGGTTGCAGGTCTTACCGGCAAGCCCTTCGTCACCGCTGAGAACAAGTTCCACGCCCTGACCTCCAAGGACGAGTTCGTCTTCGCTCACGGCGCTGTCAAGGCTCTTGCCGCCGATATGATGAAGATCGCCAACGACGTTCGCTGGCTGGCTTCGGGCCCCCGCGACGGTCTCGGCGAGATATTCATTCCCGAGAACGAGCCCGGCTCCTCCATTATGCCCGGTAAGGTCAACCCCACCCAGTGCGAAGCGGTCACTATGGTCGCCGTTCAGGTAATGGGCAACGACGTTGCCGTCGGCATCGCCGCATCTCAGGGCAACTTCGAGCTTAACGTATTTATGCCGGTCTGCGCCTACAACTTCCTGCAGTCCGCTCGCCTGCTTGCCGAGGCCATCAGATCCTTCAACAAGAACTGCGCCGTCGGCATCGTCGCCAACAAGGATAAGATGCACCACAACCTGCACAACTCCCTGATGCTCGTAACCGCCCTCAACCCCTACATCGGATACGAGAACGCGGCAAAGACCGCCAAGAAGGCATACAAGGACAACATCTCTCTGAAAGAGGCCTGCGTTGAGCTTGGCTTCCTGACCGCAGAGAAGTTTGACGAGGTTTTCCATCCCGAGAAAATGGTCTGATAGGGAGGTTCATTCTATGAAGGTAAGTTATTTCCCCGGTTGTACCCTTAAGAACAAGGCTAAGGATCTCGACCTCTATGCTCGCAGATCGGCCGAGGTTCTGGGTGTGACGATGGAGGAGATCGAGGATTGGCAGTGCTGCGGAGGTGTCTTTACCACCGCCGTTGACGAGGTTGCAACCAAGCTGTCCTCGGTGCGCGTGCTCAAGGCGGCAAGCGATAAACAGCAGCCCCTTGTCACCGTCTGCTCCGCCTGTCACAACGTCGTAAAGCAGACCAACCACGCTATGAACAACGACAAGTCCTTTGCCGACAAGGTCAATCGCTATATGGCTAAGGACGGCACCTATAACGGCGACGCGCAGGTCTATCACTATCTTGAACTGCTGCGCGACGTCGTCGGATTTGATGCTCTCAAGGAGAAGGTGGTCAACTCCCTCAAGGGCAAGAAAATTGCCGCCTACTACGGCTGTCTGTTGCTTAGACCCAGTGCTGTTATGGGCACCGACGACCCTGAAAACACCACTATTATCGAGGATATGCTTCGCGCACTGGGTGCCGAGCCCGTTATCTACGCCAAGCGCAACGAGTGTTGCGGCGGCTACGTGGTGATGGAGAGCCCCGCCCTTGCTGAGAAGAGCAGTAACGCCGTCATCAGCAACGCTGTCGCTCAGGGTGCCGAAATGATAGTCACCGCCTGTCCTCTTTGCAAGTACAATCTTGAGAAGAGCGGCTCCGACATTCCCGTCGTTTACTTTACCGAGCTTCTTGCCGAGGCTCTCGGAGTAAAGGAGAATACAGATGAATAATAAAAATCTCAAGGGCGAGATAGTTCGCATAAGCGGTGCCAGACCCGAAAAGTGTATGAAATGCGGCAAATGCACCGCCACCTGCCCTGCCTTTGACGAGATGGAGTATCATCCCCATCAGTTCGTCAGTATGATCGAAAAGGGCAACATCGAGCCGCTTTTGGAATCCGAGTCCCTTTACAGATGCCTGACCTGCTTTGCCTGTGTCGAGCGATGCCCCCGAGGCGTCGAGCCTGCAAAGCTGGTGGAGGCGGTTCGCCTTGTCGCCATCAGACGCAAGGGCGAAAACCGTATGACTGCCGACGACGTTCCTGCCAAGCTTGACAGCGAGATACCTCAGCAGGCCATCGTCAGCGCCTTCAGAAAATACCACAAATAAGGAGGAAAGGACAAATGCAAAGAATCGGCGTTTTTGTGTGCTGGTGCGGAAGCAATATTGCCGGCACGGTCGATGTAAAAGCGGTTGCCGAGGCGCTTAAAGCGGAGCCCGGCGTAGTCTTTTCCACCGACTACCAATATATGTGCTCGCAGGCCGGTCAGGATATGATAAAGGCCTCGGTCAAGGAGTACAACCTTACAGGCCTCGTTATCTGCTCCTGCTCGCCCCGTATGCACGAGGCCACCTTCCGCAAGACTGCGGCTGCAGCAGGACTCAATCCCTATATGGTCGAGATCGCCAACATCCGCGAGCAGTGCTCCTGGGTACATAAGGATATGGAGATAGGCACCGAGAAGGCTATCATTCTCGGTAAGGCCGCCGTTGCAAAGGTAAATCTCAACGCTCCTCTTACCCCCGGCGAGTCCCCTGTAACCAAGAGGGCCCTCGTTATCGGCGGCGGTATCGCCGGTATCCAGACGGCTCTTGACATCGCCGACGCAGGCTTCGAGGTCGACATCGTTGAGAAGAAGCCTACCATCGGCGGAAAGATGGCTCAGCTTGACAAGACCTTCCCGACCCTCGACTGTGCCGCCTGCATACTGACACCTAAAATGGTTGACGTTGCCCAGCACGAGAAGATCCGCATCTTCTCCTACAGCGAGGTAAGTCAGGTCAGCGGCTTCGTCGGCAACTTTGAGGTCACCATCAAGAAGAATGCCCGCTACGTCAAGGAGGACATCTGCACCGGCTGCGGCGACTGCGTTTCCAAGTGCCCGATGAAGAAGGTGCCCAACGAGTTCAATCTCGGTATGGATACCCGTCCTGCTATCTACATTCCCTTCGCACAGGCTGTGCCGAAGGTCGCCACCATCGACCCCAACGCCTGCAATATGCTCAAAAACGGCAAGTGCGGACTTTGCGCGAGGGTCTGTAACGCAGGCGCCATCGACTACACCCAGAAGGACGAGTTCATCGAGGAGAAGTACGGCGCCATCGTCGTTGCGACCGGCTTCAACCCCATCAGTATGGATAAGTTCGACGAGTTCGCCTACAGTCAGTCGAAGGACGTCATCACCTCCCTCGAGTTTGAGCGGCTGACCAATGCCGCAGGCCCCACCGCAGGAAAACTGCTTCGCCCCTCCGACAACAAGCACCCTGAGAAGATCGTCTTCGTTCAGTGCGTCGGCTCCCGTTGCGATTCCTGCGCCGAGAAGGGCAAGGAGTATTGCTCCAAGATATGCTGTATGTATACCGCAAAGCACGCTATGCTCACCCGTGACAAGTATCCCGACACCGACGTAACCGTTTTCTACATCGATGTTCCTAGTCCGGGTAAGAACTTCGACGAGTTCTATCGCAGAGCGGTCGAGGACTACGGCGTGCATTACGTCAAGGGTATGCTCGGCAAGATCACTCCCGAGGGCGACAAGCTCAAGGTTCAGGCCTCCGACCTGCTCTCTAACGAGCAGCTCCATATCGATGCCGATCTGGTGGTGCTTGCCGCCGCCATCGAGCCTGACG
>JAZTZA010000301.1:0-4711 GCA_045637185.1 Acutalibacteraceae bacterium | reverse complement strand
TGACGGTAGAGGCCTGTGCAGATTTCTGCGAGCTCGGAAAGGTCCCTGTCGGAACGGTACTGACCTTTAAGGCATCTTAATAGATTATTCCAAACCTACAAAAGCATCGGTGTCCTCTCGGGCATCGATGCTTTTGCTTATATATAGTTCTCCATTACTCTTTTCTTGTCAACACGCCGGTTGAATCGACGAGGGCAAGCCCTACCCCTCTGCCGAAGTTGCCGCCCCGTCTGATGTAATCGATCAGCCGTCTTTGCATCGACGTATCGGCAGGCAGTCTGTCGGGGTCACCGTCATAATCGATACCGAAGATACGCCAGGCATCTGCAAACTTCTCGGTCTCGAACTCGTGTATCAGTTCAAAGTTATCGATAAACTCATAGGTGTTTGATCCCGCGCCGAACACCTCTTTATAGGGCGGATAGAAGAGCCACGAGCCGCAGGTGATGGGCAGGATGCCGCAGGGGGTCCTGTCCTTAAAAAAGTCATAGGCTCTCTCAAACGAGTCCTTGCACATCTCGGGCTTCAGGGGTCCCGATGACGGGATATGACAGGCCAAGGTGAAGTCGCCTCTTTTGACGGTATAGCCCTTTACCGTAACGTCGTCACGCTCAAATTCGGACAAGTTGAACTGCAGTCTGCCGAAGGCAAACCGCTTCATTTCCAAGAAAAATTCATACCAAGCGACCGAGCTTATGCCGAAAACATTGTGTATCATCAGGCACTCATCAAGCTTATACCTGACATCCTTCATCGAGTCGTAAAATATCTCCCTTGAAACGCCCTCGCGGTCATACCTTTCGAGCAGGAATGAACTGCATTCCAAAACGAAGATCAGGTCAAGGGTATAACGATGCAGTTGGGCGGTTTCATATGAGTGAACAAGCTCAAGCGCTGTGGCAAAGGTGATGTCGCGATGCATATAATCTTTCGCAACATCTCCGATGCGGTCCGACGCTATCTCCCTGTATGAGAGATACCGACTTTGCTGGGACTCGGTAAAACAAATGTCGCTGAGCAGATCTTTAACTAACATTTCGCGCCCTCCCGTTGACCGATCAAATGTAGAAGTGGAAGAACCACGCGATGCTGAAGGTCTCGTTGAAGGCTTTTTCCTTTTTGTCAACGCAGACCTTGTAGACCTTTATAAGCGAGCGGTAGTAGACGGCCATTATCACAACAAAAAGTGCAACTCCGCACAGGACGCCCGCCAGCACCTTGAAGGGCGTCTCAAAGGGCATTACAATGCCCACTCCGCAACCGAGGACGCTGTTGGAGATTATGCCGAGGATAACGAGATAGAGGGTCTCGCTACTAAAGGCGTTCTTGGTCACGAAACGGAAGGTCTTGAACTTGCCGTCAGCGGTTATGTAGGACTTTATCTTTTTGCGCAGGCAGTTGTAGAAGATGCCCTGAATGGTGCTCTTGGTCCACTTGTCCCTGTCCACGCTCATCATAACGCTCAGGGTGCGGCAACAATGCCAATAGACCTCCTTATATATCCTGTATCGCACGATTATAAGGGAGAAGAGGAATCCTATCAGGCCAAGACCGATAAAGACGATGCCGCTTGCCAGAGAATCGAAGTTGTTGTCCGACAAGAGCGAGGGGAAGATAAATGCCAAGGCGGCAAGATAGATCATCAGAAGCTGGTCGCGCTTTGACTGCTGCAGGGACATCTCCTGCCATACTTTTTCGTGGGTGGCGTCAATGTCGAAGTCGACCGTTTCCTTAAAGATACCCTTGTCCACCTCGGTGTACTCGAAATCTTCCAAGATTACTTCCTGCTTTTTTCTCATTCTTTTCACTCCTCAAATATGATGGGCTCTTTTATGCCTTCGGTTATGATAGAGTTGAGCTTTTGGTAGTTTTCCTCGTTGTTGGCGGCGACGAGCACCGTCTTTTTGTCATAGGTGAGCGGCTCGCCGTTGTAGCCTCTGATGATGCCTCCCGCTTCGGTTAATATGAGGGCGGCCGCCGCGTAGTCCCACGGGCAGACCCGCATTTCAAAGTAAAGGTCGCAGACTCCCATCGCAAGATAGCACAGCTCCAGCGCACAGGAGCCGAACCGCCTGAAGTCACTGCACAGCGGATATACCTTGAGCATAATGCCCGAGCAGATATCGGCCAGATTTTTCTGATACGGGGTCAGCGAGGTGCAGAACAGGCTGTGGCTGAAGTCCTTGTCCGAGGTGTGAATCCTCTTGCCGTTGCAAAAGGCGCCCTCACCCTTTATCGCGGTGAAAAGCAGATTCAGGTTAGGCGCGTAGCAGACGGCCAGCACCGCCTCGCCGTTGCGGATCAACGCGACTGAGATGAGGCAGTTGGGTATGTTGCGCGAGAAGTTGGCCGTTCCGTCGATGGGGTCGATGACCCACAGGTATTCGTCGCCCGTTCTCTGCAGGTTTTCCTCCTCGGCCAAAAAGCCAGCTTGTGTAAGCACCCTTTGAAGTCGGTGCTGTAAAAAGCGCTGAATAGCGACATCGGCATCGGTGACAAGGTTAGTGGCGTTGCCCTTTTCAGCAACAGTTGCGGCGCCCTTTCGGAATATCCGAGCCGCCTGCTTTACCGCCCTGACGGTTTTCCTCTGTATGTCAAATAAATTCAAATATCTCGCCCCTTTTGGTTTTACAGTAATAGCATAGCACAAAGCGACTCCGAAATCAAATATTGTTTTAATAATATTTCGATCTAAATCGTACATCATTTGAAACAATTTTGACACACTTATTAATATAGAAAAAGCCTTGCAAGACTTGGCAAAAGCGTTAAACGATAACGACACTGTTGAACGAGTCAATGTTACGATAACGCTCGTAAAGCCAAAGCCGAGCAAGGCAAAACCCGAAAGCTAATAACTTTCAAGGCAGGGACGGGGCGCAAAGCCCTCCTGCAAGACCTATTATAGCATAGATATAACAAAATTGCAACAGGAGGCGTTTTTATGCAAGGATCGCACCGCACTCTTTACATCGTGTTTTTTTAATTCTTATCACCCTTTGCCTCAGCGCTTTCTATACAATGCAGAACAAATCCTTCGTTTAACGGCATATTATATTTTTCGAAGAGATAAACCTCACATTCACTCCATTCGTAAACACCGTCATTATATAAATTATCAGGTTTTGAAACCTTCTTTTGTAATATTGGGTCTATAACACTAGCAGAAGTAAACCAAGCAGGTTTGAAAGACTTTAAGTAATTAAGAACTAACTGCTTATTATCTATCTCCTCGCCTTGATATGTATCAGGAGCACAGATAGGCATAAGGTTGCTATCCTCTTGGCTTAAAACGCACGAATTTACCAGCGTCATTAAATCTGTTTCGGCCAACTTTTAGCATCCCCTTTCCATAGGAGTTATTTATACAAATTCAAGCGCAAGGATCGTATTGTATCACCGTGTTCTTATAATTTTAGTTTTTTTGTTATATTCATTTGTGCTTTGCAATTGGAACAAACAAACAGGGTTGCTTTTTCAATAGGGATATCTTTATGAACCGGCTCTATATATCCTTTTTTGCAATTGTCACATAATACTTTGCCGTTTTTTATTAATTCTAAATAATCAATAGCCATATAATATCCTCCTTATAAAATCGTTGTGTTTTATCATTATGCCTTTTCAAGCGCCTTCAGTCTCTTGTAGACGCATTTGAAGTTGTCGTTCATTATCGCTCAAAACCTCTTTGCGCTTTCTGTTTGTTTTATAAATATTTCTATATTCCGCGATAATCCAATAACAAGCAGTTATCCGTCTTACATCTAACAGAATAACTGTTGCCAACATCTTCAACAATAATATCATTATTGCAACGAGGACACTTTATATCGGTTTTTCCAAACGTAGCAATATCATCGTCCGCTTTATCGAGCAATTCTATTTCGTTTTTGGTTAAATCAATAGCCATATAATATCCTCCTTATAAAATCGTTGTGTTTTATCGTTATGCGTTTTCAAGCGCCTTCAGTCTCTTGTAAATGTTTTTGAAGTTGTCGTTCATTAGTGTTTATGACCTCTTCAAACATATCACGGGGAAAGGCATATTCCTCTCCGAAATCATCAATTACTCCAAAGAATTTGCCCCCAAGATCCCTAGCGGCATATGCGTCGTATTCTTTGCCAACGGCAAATCCATAAGCGTTGTCTTTTATACATCTAACCTTGATCTTCTTGTTCAATCGATATACTCCTCCCCTGATTCCAGTCTTTTCTTATGATATTCAGCATAATCTTTTATAAATCTAGTTTTAACATCTTCAGGTGTTTCAGGGCGGAAATAAATCAAATAATCGTCTTCGATTACCAATGAGCCTTGACCGATTTCTCGGCTTTTTTCGAGACCCTTTGGAAACACCATACAGTATGGTGTGGCATATTCAAATAAAGGTTTTGAATGGTAGTTGTCGATAAACATTTGTTTCAACCTTTTCACGTAATATAGCAGTTCTATATGCTGTTCTATAAATTTTGCATACTATAATTCCAAATCACCATCATAGGTACGCAAAGAGGGGCACATTTCAGCACCCCTCGTAGGTGCCCGGATTTGTCACCGGGGTCTCCGCAACGCGGCGTCATCCTCCTAGACCACACCTGCATATTTAATCATACAATCTATCAGAGCAAAAATCAAACAGGATTTTGATGAAACAACAAAACTTGCACCTGTCTGTTTTTCTCTTGTCTTTTCTTGCCTTTCTGCAAAGTG
>JAZTZA010000300.1:0-4658 GCA_045637185.1 Acutalibacteraceae bacterium | reverse complement strand
GATGCTCGCTCTTATTCTGTACTGCGGCGGTCAGGGTGAGCAGTTGGTCTTCGCTCATACCGACGGGAACAATATCGGTAAGTACGGGCTTGCCCTCGGTGAGAGTGCCCGTTTTGTCAACCACAATTGCGTTTACACCGTGAAGCTTTTCGAGGGTCTCGCCCCCTTTTATCAAAATGCCGTGCTCGGCGCCCAGACCTGTGCCCACCATAATGGCGGTGGGGGTAGCAAGTCCCAAGGAGCAGGGGCAGGCAATAACCAGCACGCTGACCGCGTTGACAAGCGACCGTTCAATTTCGCCCGATGCTATCATCCAGCCGATGAAGGTGACAAGGGCGATGCCGATAACCGCGGGCACAAAGACGGCGGCAACCTTGTCGGCGGTGGACTGAATGGGGGCCTTGCTGCCCTGAGCCTGCTCGACCATACGAATGATGCGCGAGAGCATCGAATCGGCACCGACGGCAGTGGCTCGCAGGGTCACCGAGCCCGAGGTGTTGACGGTTCCGCCGAAAACGGAGTCACCCTCACCCTTGTCGGCGGGCAAACTTTCGCCCGTAAGGGTGGACTCGTCAAATGCCGCGAAGCCTGTAAGAATAACTCCGTCGACCGGCACCTTTTGCCCCGGTCGGACGATAACGGTATCGCCGACGGCTACTTCGCTGAGAGGAACCTCAAGCTCCCTGCCATCGCGGATGACAAAGGCGGTCAGCGCCTGCAATCCGATGAGCTTTCTGACCGCGTCGGCGGTGCGGTTTTTGGCCCGCTTTTCAAGCAGTCTGCCGAGGAGTATCAGGGTGATGATAACGGCCGAGGCCTCGAAATATACCTGCATACCCGAATGGTGTGCCGCGTGGGTAAAGAAGGTCAAATATACGCTGTAAAGATAGGCGGCTGAGGTGCCCATTGCAACCAGCACGTCCATCGTTGCACTGCCGTGCCGCAGGGCGAGATAGGCGTTTTTGTAAAATCGCCAACCCACCAGAATCTGCACAGGGGTGGCAAGCGCAAATTGCAGATATGGGTTGTGCAAAAAATCAGCTGCGCCTACTCCCAAAAGGGAAAGCACCATCCCGACCAGCATAGGCGCGGTCAGTATTGCCGAGAAGATAAAGCTCGTCCACATTCTGCGATGCTCTTTTTCTTCGCCTTTCGGGCGGTCGGAATGAACCGTCGCACCGAAGCCGAGAGCCTCAACGGAGCTGATGATATCCTGCGCGGTGATGCCCTCGAAGGTGACCGATGCCTGCATAGTCGCAAGGTTGACCGATGCGCTTTTGACACCTTCCCGACGGGAAAGCACCTTTTCTATCCTGCCTGAGCAGGCGGCACAGGTCATTCCCGTAATATCAAATATTTCGGTCATAGGGCTCACTTCCTTTCGATTTTTAGGTAATGTCGCGGAGAATTATTCCATATATATTAGTACGACAACCAGCCCTTTCGGGCAGATCGGAGATATATTGTTATGAGGGTCACAACCGTAAATTTGCGAACTCTTCTGCCGAGCCTGTTGCTGCCTGCCGTTGTAGGCGGCGCAGGTGCGGTGGTAACCGCTATGGGAATGGAAATGTATCAGATTCTTGCAAAACCGCCTTTGGTGCCGCCCGGCTGGGTCTTCGGCGTGGTGTGGACGGTGCTCTATCTGCTTATGGGCTACGCGGCGTATCTTGTCAAGTCCACCACCTGCTTTGATAAACAGGCGGCACTGCAGACCTACTACATACAGCTTGCCCTCAACTTCTTGTGGTCGGTGGTATTTTTCCGCTTTGGCCAGCTGTGGTTTGCGGTGGTCATACTCGTCCTGCTCATCGCCGCGATACTGCTGACGATGAAGCGGTTTGCCGAGTGCAGTATCACGGCATCGCGCCTGCTTTTGCCCTACCTGATATGGTGCCTGTTTGCCCTTTACCTGAACATCGGCTTTGCGGTGCTCAATCGGTAATTCACAAAGGTTTACCAGTTAATTATACAGTTTTCAGGCGTAAAATTCAATGTCTTTCTAAGAGTGCAAAAATGTAAACGTTTTACACCATAAAATGTGAAATATTAACAAAATTTACATTATTGCAAAAATCTGTGACACAGAGTCACAGTATTGTGCTATAATAAGCGGGTAGCAAGGAGAGAGGCTGATCAATAAGGGGAAAAGGAGAAAGGACCGATGAAAACACTTGAGGAAGTGATAGAGGGTGTCAGGTCGAATGATGCGAGGCTGTTCTGCGAGCAGGATGGCAAGGTGTGGCAGGTTGTTTTTAAGGGCAACGGCTCTGCAGTGCGTTTGGAGTATCTGGGTATGCCTGCACGCGATTTGGGAAGTCTGACCGCGCGAGAAAGAGAAATGATAGATCTGGTCATACAAGGGTATACATATCGATATATATCTCAGCATCTTTACATCAGCGAGGGGACGGTCAAAAAGACCTTACACAACGCTTATGCAAAGCTGCGGGTCTCGTCCCGAATAGAATTGATAAACAACATAAGAATAATATAAACGAACACGCGCCTGACTGCAAAGAAAAAGACGGGCGCGTGTTGTTTTTTTCGGGGAAATATGGTAGAATACATATATAGTGTAAAACGAAAGGGGTAGAAGGATGGCTGACAACTGCGAATCGTGTGTAAACTACGACTATAATTACGAGGCTGACTGTTACGAGTGCCGAATGGCACTTGACGAGGACGAGATGATGAGTTTTCTGGCAGGTCAGTTTTCAAACTGCCCCTATTTCCAGTTGTATGATGAGTACAAAATCGTGCGCAAGCAGAATTGAGAGGTTGCTCAGATGAGAAAAGCGGACAAACTCCGTTATGATGAGCTTTGCCGTCTGGCAGAGCATTACAACAGGATGTACTATGTCGAGGACGACCCCGTAGTTTCCGACTATGAGTATGATATGCTGATGCTGGAGATAAAGCATCTTGAATATGAAAATCCCGAGCTCGTCACCCCCGAGTCACCAACTCAGCACGTGGGCGGTATCGCCCTCAACACCTTTGAGAGTGTCGAGCACGCGGTAAAAATGGAAAGCCTGCAGGACGTCTTTTCGGTCGACGAGCTTTATGCCTTCGATGAGAGGGTGCGTGCCGCCGTCGGCGATGCGGTCTATTCGGTCGAGCCGAAGATCGACGGGCTGTCGGTCTCCCTTGAATATGAGAACGGCAGATTTGTCAGGGGCTCGACGAGAGGTGACGGAGTGACGGGTGAGGACGTAACCGCCAACCTGTCCACCATCCGCAGTATACCTAAAAAACTGAACACCGACCTAAACTTGCTCGAGGTGCGCGGCGAGGTATATATGCCCCACCAAAGCTTTGAAAAGCTGGTCGAGCGCCAGCTTGAATCAGGGGGTAAACTGCCCAAAAACCCGAGAAATGCCGCCGCAGGCTCCCTGAGGCAGAAAAATCCGAGGATCGCGGCTGAAAGGGAGCTTGACATCTTCCTTTTCAATGTTCAGCGTGTTGAGGGTGCCGAGATCACCTCCCACGTTGAGTCGCTCGATCTGTTGCGCGAGTTGGGGCTTAAGACCCTGCCCTTTTATACCCGTTGCGAGAGCATCGAGGAGGCGGTTGCCGAGGTCGAGCGCATCGGGAAGCTGCGCGGCAGTCTTGATTTTGACATCGACGGTGCGGTTATTAAGGTGGACAGCCTTGCTCTGCGTGAGCGGCTCGGAAGCACCTCCAAATATCCTAAATGGGCGGTGGCCTTCAAATATCCGCCCGAGGAGAAGGCGACCGAACTGCTTGATATTGAGGTCAGCGTGGGCCGCACCGGTGCCGTTACACCGACGGCGGTTTTCGAGCCCGTCCAGTTAGCAGGTACCACCGTTTCGCGTGCCGTTTTGCACAATCAGGACTTTATAGACGCGCTTGGAGTCGGCATCGGTGATACCGTTGTCGTTCGCAAGGCGGGTGAGATAATTCCCGAGGTGGTCAGGGTCAGCGAGCATAAGGCGGCGGGCGTTTTTCGTTTGCCTACCGAGTGCCCTTCCTGCCGAGCGGCACTTGTGCGGGAGGAGGATGAGGCGGTGCTTCGTTGCGTCAACCCGAGTTGTCCTGCCCAGTTATTGCGCAATCTTATCCATTTTGCTTCCCGTGATGCGATGGACATCGACGGCTTCGGCGAGGCACTTATAGAGCAGCTCGTCGAGTCGGGTAAGCTGACTTCACCGGCCGACATTTACCGCCTTACCGCCGAGGATATCGCAGGACTTGACAGGTCGGGCGAAAAGACGGCCGAAAACCTGCTTGCCGCCGCCGAGAAGTCCAAGCAGAACGAGCTATGGCGGCTGATATTCGGACTTGGCATCCGTCTTATCGGCGCAAAGGCGGCAAAGCTTATCGAGGGCGCATTTAACGATATGGATGCCGTTTTGTCGGCATCAAAGGAGGACTTCGCCGCCATCGAGGGCTTCGGCGACATAATGGCACAAAGCCTTTATGACTACCTGTCGATGCCGCAGTCGAGGGAGCTTATCAACGAGCTTAAGGAGCTCGGGCTCAATATGGAAAGCGTAAAGCAAAGCGGCGACGACCGCCTTGCAGGCAAGGTCTTTGTGCTGACGGGCACCCTGCCCACCCTGTCGCGTGCCGAGGCGAGCGCGCTCATTGAGTCCCACGGGGGCAAGACCTCCTCCTCGGTGTCCAAAAAGACC
>JAZTZA010000299.1:0-2203 GCA_045637185.1 Acutalibacteraceae bacterium | reverse complement strand
CGCAACCTGCGCCTTGAGCTTAACTCCATTGGCTGCCCTGAGTGCCGACCCAAGTATACCGCCGCACTTAAGGAATATTTCGCCGCCCACAAGGGTGAGCTGTGCGAGACCTGCCTGTCAAGGCTTGAGCGCAACCCGATGCGCATCCTCGACTGCAAATCTCCCATTTGCTCAAAGATTGCCGCCGATGCACCCACCGTCCTCGACTTTATCTGCGACGACTGCCGCGACCACTTTGACGGAGTCGGCAAGCACCTTAATGAATGCGGCATCGAATATACCGTCAACCCCCACATCGTGCGCGGACTTGACTACTACACCCGCACCGTCTTTGAGTTCATCTCCGACGATATCGGCGCGCAGGCCACCGTCTGCGGCGGAGGTCGATATGACGGACTTATCGGCCAGCTGGGCGGTCAGCCGACGGCGGCCCTCGGCTTTGCGATGGGCCTTGAGAGGCTGATGATGGTTATGGAGGCGCAGGGTTGCAGCTTCCCCACCGACAACCCCTGCGACGTTTATATCGCACCTATGGGCGAGCAGGCATCCCTTATGGCGACACGCCTCTGCTCGATGCTTCATAAGGAGGGCTTCTCGGCCGAGACCGACCTCGTCGGCCGCGGACTCAAGGCTCAGATGAAGTTTGCCAACAAGATCGGCGCAAAGTTCACCGTCGTCCTCGGCGATGACGAGATTGCCAACAGCCGCGCTATGCTCAAGAATATGAGTACCGGCGAGCAGGTGGAGGTCAAACTCCCCAACGGACTGCTCAGCGCCGTCTATGACAGCGAGATAAAGGGCACCCTTTCTTCCTTGACCGAGTCGCTTGACGGCGAGATGGAAGAAATGCTCAAGGGTTGCAAGGAGGATATGAAATGGCTTTAACTATTGAAAAAATGGGCGAATTGCGCCGCGATCGCTACTGCGGCAGTTTTCGCCGCGAGGATGACGGCAAAAGTGTCACCGTCTGCGGCTGGATACAGCGTCAGCGCGATCTCGGACAGCTGATCTTCTGCGACCTGCGCGACCGCACAGGCATCGTTCAGCTCGCTTTTGACGATAAGACCGACCCCGAAATTTTCGACAAGGCTTTTCAGCTTCGTTCGGAGAACGTCGTTATCGCGCGCGGTACCGTCCGCATCCGCTCAAGCATCAACCGCGAGATTCCGACCGGCGAGGTTGAAATTTTTGTTGAGGAGCTGAGGGTGCTCGCCGTTGCCGAGACCACCCCCTTTGAGATCCTCGACGATACCGCCGCCAAGGAGGAACTGCGCCTTAAATACCGCTACCTCGACCTGCGCCGCGCCACTCTGCAGAACAACCTGCTGATGCGCCACAGAATTGCAAAGGTCACCCGCGACTACTTTGACGAAAACGGATTTCTGGAGATAGAGACCCCCACCCTCATCAAGTCGACCCCCGAGGGAGCGCGCGACTATCTCGTACCCTCGCGTGTGCATAAGGGCAGCTTCTTCGCCCTGCCACAGTCGCCGCAGATGTATAAGCAGCTGCTGATGCTGTCGGGCTTTGACCGCTATATGCAGCTTGCCCGTTGCTACCGCGACGAAGACCTGCGCGCCGACCGTCAGCCTGAGTTTACGCAGGTCGACCTCGAGATGTCCTTCGTCGAGCGCGAGGATATCTTTGAGATCGCCGAGGGATATATTCAGCGCCTTTTCAAAGAGGTGCTCGACGTCGATATCCCCCTGCCGCTGCCGAGAATGACCTATACCGACGCGATGAATCAGTACGGCTCGGACAAGCCCGACACCCGTTTTGATATGAAGATAGTCGACCTCTCCGACCTCGTTGCCGATTGCGGCTTCGGCGTCTTTGCCGACACCGTCAAAAATGGCGGCACCGTCCGCGCTATCAACGCCAAAAATGCCGCTTCGGTCTACACCCGTAAGGAGATCGACAAGCTGACCGAGGACGCACGCGGCATCGGCGCCAAGGGACTTGCCTTTATCCGCTGGGTCGAGGATGCGCCCAACTGCTCCTTCGCCAAGTTTATGACCGAGGATGAGCTGGCCGCCATCTACGAGCGTATGGGGGCCGAAAAGGGCGACGTTATCCTCATCGTCGCCGACAGGAAGAATCTTGCCCTCTCGGTGCTGGGAGCCCTGCGCCTGACCGTCGCAAAGCGGCTCGACATCATCCCCGAGCAGTACAATTTCCTGTGGATCACCGAGTTCCCCTTCTT
>JAZTZA010000298.1:0-6954 GCA_045637185.1 Acutalibacteraceae bacterium | reverse complement strand
GCGGTCAGCGACGAGGCAACTGTCGAGCGTATCGCCGACAATTTTGCCGAAGGCATACTGCCCGAAAACTATCTCAACGCCGACCTCGTACCTGCAGCTGCCAAGGTCTTCAGCGTGTCCGAAAGCCTACTGCCCGGTTGTGCCGTGTCGGCCGTCAACCAGAGCATTATTATGCTCCCCGACGACCCCACCACCCTGCACGCGATGATAAATGATCCCGTCCGCGCCTTTTTGGGACGCGTAGGCGGATTTTCGGTTATGTTTGAGGAGGAAAAGCCCTCTGGCGAGGAGTTTTTCGAGCCTGCCATCGTCACCCCCGACGGAACCGAGTTCAAGCCGAATGTGGCCGAGTTCTATGACGAAGAGGAGAGCAGTGCCACCTACGACGATGCTCTGCGCGGAATTGAACCTCATCAACCCGAAGTTGTTGAAAAGACTGTCGAGCAACCAAAGGAATTTGTTGACGAATGGGATGCCGACAGCCTTGCCGCTCAAGCCGAGGGCAAGCCCATTGAGTCCGAACCCGAACAGGAGGTCGAGCAGGAGACCGACGAGGAGCCTAAAAAAGCCAAAAAGCAGTCAATTTTCATCAGAATTGCCCGCTTCTTCTTCCCGTGGGAAGGTGACAAGGGCCCCGAGATCGCTCGCAAGATGGTCTTCCTTGCCGCAACCATCGGCATCATCATCTCGGGCTGTTATATCTACGACTACTTCAGCGAGAAGCAGGCCAACGATGCGGTTCTCGAGCAGGTGAGGGATATGTACCATCCCACCGATACCGCGGTCAACGAGGACGGCTCCCTGCGCCGCTTTGACGAGCTTGTTGCACAGAATCCCGACTGCATCGGCTGGATCACCGTGCCCAACACCAAGATCGATAACCCTGTTTATCAGGCGGCCGATAACCAGTATTATGTAAACCGCAATCCCAACAAGACCTACTCGGTCTACGGCTCCATCTTTGCCGATTTCCGCAACACCGTTTCGGTTGACGGAAACAGCGCCAACATAACCCTCTACGGACATCATATGAAGGATGGTACGATGTTCGCAAATCTTCATAACTACAAGAAGATGAGCTTCTATCAGGAAAATCCCGTCATTACCTTTGACACCCGTTACGGCACGGGCGGCAAGTACAAGGTGTTCGCCTGTATGATAACCAACGTCGAGGGCAAGGACGACAACGGATACTATTTCGACTACACCGCCTGCGATTTTGAGGATGACGAGTCCTTTGAGAGATGGGTCGAGCAGATCCGCCGCCGCTCTCTCTATGAGTCGCCGGTTGACGTTGTGGCAGGAGACGAGATACTTACCCTTTCTACCTGCACCTACGAGATAAAGGGCACCGAGCTTCGTTGCGTAGTGGTCGCCCGTAAGATCCGCGATGGCGAGAGCGACACCGTCAACATTTCTCAGATAAAGCCTAACGCCAAGACCATCTATCCTGCCATCTGGTACGAAAAGAAGGGCGGTGCCAAGCCTTCCTACGACGACGGCTTGCTGACCTGGATCGATCAGCCCTACTCGGATGAGCCCAGCCTTGAGGTTGGCGGAGATGTTTCGAGCGACCTGACCTCCTCCGATACTTCGGGCTCTGAGGGAAGCTCGAGCGAGGGAACATCCAGCGAAGGCACCTCCAGCGAGGGAACCTCGTCGACTCCGCCCGAAACAAGCTCGAATACGCCTGCGTCATCGACTCAGCCCGAAACGAGCTCTGATGCGCCCGCTTCGTCCACTCCGCCTGAAACGAGCTCGGATGCACCCACTTCGTCGACCGAGCCTGAAACAAGCTCTGACGCCACCTCGTCGACCGAACCCGAAACAAGCTCGGATGCCACTACTTCAACCGAGCCTGCGCCGAGCTCCGACGCCACTACATCGACCGAGCCTGCCCCTGCTGAATAATACAACACCGGAGGTCATCCTATGCTGGTTGAACTGATATTTTTCGCCGTTGACACCAACGCGTCCCTTGCAGAAAGGGTCGGCTCCCTCGCAGACGTAAATGTGCGTTGCGGTCAGGATAAGCGCGGATTTTTGACCCAGCTCGCCGAAGCGGTCGGACAGAGCAAGGTCATCATCGCGGTGGGCCCCCTTTCCAAGCTCACCGACACCCTTTCGCGAGGACTCGGTCTGCCCTTGGAGCAGGTCGACTGGTCGCAGTTCGGCATCACCGCCGACAGCGAGGCTTCTATCCCAAAAGGTGCGTTGCCCCTGATACTCGGAAAGAGTATCTGCGGTATGATACTTGAAAGCGGCGAACAGTGCATCATCGCCTGCGACAGCGACGAGGCGGTCGCAGACAGGCTTTTCGATGCCTACCTTCTGCCCTATCTGCAGGCTCTTGCCCCCGAGGGCGAAAGCTTCACCGTCAATCAGGAGATTGAGGAAGAGCCTGCCCAAGAGTCCGTCGAGGAGCAACCCGTTAAGGCCCCTGCCGATGCGGAAGAAGAGGTCGCAGAACAAGAAACTGAGCCGAAAAGCATTATTGAGCCCGAGGGTGAATATGATGTTTTTGCAGAGGTTGAAAATGCCGACGTCGACTTTATCTTCGATGAGCCTAAGCCTAAAAAGCGCGGCTGGATAGTTGTGCTTTGCATACTGCTCGTCCTGCTGATTGCAGGGGGCGCGGGCTGGTATTATCTGTTGCGCGACGGCATCGGCGAGGAGTATTATGCAGAGCTGATGGAGTCCTACGGCGACACCGGTAAGACGGACCAACTGCCCGACCGGTTCAACAACCTCTATCTGACACGTTTCGGTGCCCTTTACCTGCAAAACGACGATATTATCCGCACCGTAAAGCTGCCATTTTCCAAGGATTCCCTGCCCATCGTGACCTCCGCCGACAAGGCTGAGGGTTACTATGACCTGCGCCGTTACGACGGCCAATTTGCCCTTTACGGCACCCCTTACACCACCTATGCCTACGACGAGTCCAACGCAAATCCCAACCTCGTCGTCTACGGCGGAAAGCTGTTTGCCCCTCTGTCCAAGCTGCTCGACAAGGCAAATGCATCCAAGGAGTATAGCCTGACCACCGACTCCATACTCTACGGAGAGGATGAGTGGGAAGTCTTCAGCGTTATGCAGCCCGAGAGCATCGAGGGCGCCGTCTATGTATCCAATTTTGCCGATATGACCGCCGAGCAACGCGTTGCCGCGGTCAAGAAGACCCTCTCGCTCTCCAAGGTCGACTTCGGCTTTGACGAGTCGGATTTCGACAACGTCGGCCTGAGCACCAATTTCCTCACCCTCATCGGCGAGGATAATGGCACCACCGTCGTCGTTATGGCGCGCCGTGTGTCCGATGCAAGCTTTGATATAAGCGAGCCTGTCGTTGATGCTCCCGTACTGGAAGAGGTTGTCCCCGAGGGCGAAGGCGCCGGTAATGAAGAAACCAACAACAATGAAGAAGAGGAGTAGACCTAATGGCCGAATCAATTAAAACCTTTCTCGACGGCATTTTCTCGCACGAGGCGGTAGTTTTCATACTATCCATTCTGCCCGTCTCCGAAATACGCGGCGGTATGATCGCGGCCCGTCTCTACGATATGAACCTGCTGCTTGCCTGGCTGATAAGCTACATCGGCAATATGCTGCCGATACCCTTCCTGCTCCTTTTCCTCAAGCGCGTTTTCGCTTGGATGCGGAAGGTCCCCTTCCTTGCGAAGATAGTCGATTGGCTCGACCGCAGGGCCTCCAAGCACAAGGCCACCCTCGACAAGTACGCAGCCTTCGGCCTCTTCGTGCTGGTCGCCATCCCCTTGCCCGGAACGGGTGGCTGGACGGGTGCGCTGGTCGCCAATTTCTTCGACATACGCATCAAGCGTTCGCTGCCCACCATTGCGGCAGGCGTTGCCGCTGCGGGCCTAATAATGACGATTTTGCTCTACGCTATGCCAAGCCTGTTCGGTATATAACATAAACCCCCTTCTGCTGCGAAATGCAACAGAAGGGGGTTTTATTTTGTAATACTATTTATTTACGGACAGCGAGCTTGTTCTCCTCGTTGACCTGCTCTTTCCAGACAGGCTCGTAGGTGTCGATGCACTCCTTGACGGTCATTGTGCCGCGCTTGAGGTCGTTCCAGAAATCCCACTGGGTGTCATTGAGGTTACCAACGCCCATATAAAGATCCTGACTGATCTTGGTGCCGGTGGACTTGATGAGCTCCATCTGCTCATCATTGTACAGGCCCTTATAGGTGTCGAACCAGAAGAGGCTGTACTCGTCATCGAACTGTGCGTTTTTCCAGACCTTCTCGGCGATCAGGTAGTTGACAACGCCCTGAGCGTTCTTGGTGCTGGTTACAACCGCTCCGCCCGAGATCTCGCCGGGTACCAGACCGCTGGTGTTCTTAGATCCGTAAGGCATCGGAACGATATCCCACTCGAAGGTAACGTCAGGCAGGTAGTTAGCAAGGTTTGCCGAAGGATAGAGGAACATTCCCATATTACCCGATCTGAAGGGGCGGCTTGCGGAGTTCTCCTCACTCGAGGGGCAGTACTCCTCAAAATAAAGATCCTGCCAAGTGGTAAGGGTTTCGACCGTAGTGGGATCGTTCATACCGCAAACCAACTTGTAGTTTTTGTCCCACTTAACAAGACGGGCATCGTTTGCAACCAAATACCAGCTGTAGTTCCAACCGTAAGCTCCCCAGATCTTAGTACCGTTGGGCTTGGTTCGGGTTATCTCCTTGCAGCACTTTATGTAGGTATCCATATCCCAGTTGCCCTCTTTATAATACTCAACAGGGCTCTTGACCTTATACTCATCAAACAGAGAGAGGTTTACGCCAACCACAACAGGTGTGCAATAGTAGGCAACAACAGAATAGCACTCATCTTTAATGTAGTAGGGCTGCTGCATATCTCTATACTTCTCAAACTCGGGATGATCAAGTCCCACAACGCCCATATCCTCCAGCTCTTTGGTGGAATATACGACCTCGCGGTTGCCGGCCTTAGGCCAGCGGCGATAGTCAAGGGTGATGAAGTCGGGTGCATCACCGCCGGCGTAGTCTATCATAAACTTGGTCAGGTCGTCGCCGTATGCCTGATACTTGTACTTGATGGTCAGGCCGTAATATTTCTTATAGAACTCGTGGGCAGCTTTTGTGTCCTCGTCGTACTGACCCTTTGCGATGTCGGGCTTATCGGTGTAACGAAGGATCTCTCCTGAATTCTGGAATGCTGCGATCTGCTGCTCGGTCAGATCGGAACTTCCGTAGATGTTCTCAACCGCAACCGAACCGGTGCCCTTGTCACCGCTGTCGCTATTGCCCGTGTTGTCGCATCCGGTTGCAAGTACCAGAGCAGCACACATGATGACGATCAAGAACAGGGATAAAATCTTTTTCATACAGTCTCCTCCTGTGATTTATTTTCTTCGTGCTTTTGAATTTGCACGATTTTCTGCATTTTGATTATACCACAAAACAAAAGACCCCGTCAACACGGCTAAACCATCTTCTATGAATAGCTCAATTACAGACCTGTTTTTCTGTCAAAATATAAATTTTATTTCTTATTTGCAAATTGATGGGCCAAGTCGGCTCAAACCCTTTGTGAAAAAGGAACAAAAACCCCCGCCTTTTTTTGTGATAAACGGCAGTTTGTTTATTCAAGGCAACAGACCGCCTCCCCTTAAGAGACAGAAAAAGCAAAGCCCCCTACCATCCCAAAAGGATGACAGGGGGCATCGTTTACAGATAACTTGGAATATTAAGTTCAGTTCCGATTACTTACGGACGGCCTGAGCGTTCTCCTCGTCGACCTGCTCTTTCCAAACAGGCTCGTAGGTTTCGATGCACTCCTTGGGGGTCATAGTGCCGCGCTTGAGGTCGTTCCAGAAATTCCACTGGGTGTCGCTGAGACTGCCGACGCCCATATACAGATCCTGATCGATCTTGTCGCAGAAGGAATAGATAAGCTCCATCTGGTCTTCGTTATACACGCCTTCATAGGTGTCGATATTGTACAAGCTGTATTCATCATTTCTGTCTGCGTTGTTCCAAATACGGTTTGCAATCAGGTAGTTAATGACGCCCTGTGCATTCTTGGTGCTGGTTACAACGCCGGATCCGCTAACCTCGCCGGGGACCAGACCCGAGGTGTTCTTGGAGCCGTAAGGCATCGGAACAACGTCCCATTTGAATGTGACAGTGTCTCTAAAGTATTCCTTTGCAAGGTTGTTAGCGGTGTAAATATACATGCCCATATTACCGATCTTGAAGGGCTGATCCTGTGACCACCTCTCAGCAGACGGGCTATACTCGCCGTCATAAAGAGACTTCCAGGTGGTAAGGGTCTCAACGGTAAGCGGGTCATTCATAGTGAGCTTCAGCTTGTAGTTGTCATCCCACTGAACAAGGCGGGCATCGTTAGCTACCAGATACCAGCTGTAGTTCCAGCCGTATGTTCCCCAGATCTTAGTGCCGTCGGGCTTGGTTCGGGTTATCTCCTTGCAGCACTTAATGTAGGCGTCCATATCCCAGGTGCCCTCTTTGTAATATTCAACAGGGCTCTTGACCTTATACTCATCAAACAGAGAGAGGTTTACGGCGCAGAGAACAGGGCTGCAGTAGGTGGCATTGACCGAGTAGCACTCACCGTCGATACAATAGGTCTCGCGCAGGTCCTTGTACTTCTCAAACTCAGGATGGTCAAGTCCCAAGACGCCCATTTCCTCCAGCTCGCTCAAAGAATAAACGATCTGACGGTTGCCGGCCTTAGGCCAACGACGGTAGTCAAGGGTCATAAAGTCGGGGGCATCACCGTTGGCGAAGTCGACCATAAACTTGGTCAGGTCATCGCCGTATGCCTGATACTTGTACTTGATGGTCAGGCCATAATACTTTTTGTAGAAATCAAGAGCAGCCTTTGTGTCATCGTCGTACTCGCCCTTTACGATGTCGGGTTTGCTGGTGTAAAGGGTGATCTCTCC
>JAZTZA010000297.1:0-1612 GCA_045637185.1 Acutalibacteraceae bacterium | reverse complement strand
CGGCTATGTCGCAGGTGTAAACGCCGCGCGTTACGCAGGGGGTAGGGTATGATCCTTCTGCGAAACCTGCAAGTCGGTCTTGACCAGACCGACGACCTGCGAAGACTGTGTGCCGCGCAGTTAAAATGCGCCCCTGAGCAGATTTCAGCCTGCCGACTTGTGCGGCGGTCGATCGACGCGAGAAAGCGGTCGGACGTACACTTCGTATGCACCGTAGCGGTTACTGCAACCAACGAAGCCAACCTCGTAAAGCGGTGCAAGAACGCCGAGATATTCACCGAGCCTGCCTATGAATCGATAATCCCCCTGCGCGACCGGGCAAAGCCGTCTCCCGTGGTTGTCGGAAGCGGCCCTGCGGGACTTTTTGCCGCCCTGACCCTTGCGCGCTTCGGATATGCCCCCATTCTGATCGAACGGGGTAAATCGGTCGATGAGCGTAAGAAAAGCGTGTCGCGCTTTTGGGAAAGGCAGGAGCTTGACCCCGACTGCAACGTGCAGTTCGGTGAAGGGGGAGCAGGCACCTTTTCCGACGGCAAGCTCAACACGGGGACAAAGGATGTCCGCATCCGCACCGTGCTGGAGACCTTTGTCGAGTTTGGTGCGCCCGAGTCGATACTATATGACGCGCAGGCACATATCGGCACCGACCTGCTGACCGACGTTATCCGCAATATGAGGCAGGAGATAATCAGGCTCGGCGGTACAGTTCTGTTTGAACACAGGCTGACCGACATTGTCTTTGACGGCGGTGTAAAGGAAATAGCTTGCGCTACCCCTGAGGGCGAAAAGAGGTTTGAGTGTGACGGGCTCATCCTCGCTATCGGCCACAGCGCACGCGATACGTTCGAAAGGCTCAAGCAGTTGGGTGTACCGATGGAGCCCAAGCCCTTTTCGGTGGGTGTTCGCATCGAGCATCTGCAGAGTGATATCGATCGCGCGCGATACGGCGATTTCGCAGGACATAAGGCGCTTGCGGCCGCCAATTATAAGCTTGCCGCCCACGTCGGAGGCCGCGGTGTGTATACCTTTTGTATGTGTCCGGGCGGCGTAGTGGTTGCCGCCTCGAGCGAGGAGGGCGGAGTGGTTACCAACGGAATGAGCTACCACGCCCGTGACGGAGTCAACGCGAACAGCGCCCTGCTTGTCGGGGTCGAGCCGCGTGATTTCGGCAGTGACGATGTGCTTGCAGGTGTTGAGTTTCAGCGCAGGATAGAGCGTGCCGCATATGATCTTACCGATTCCTACCGCGCCGTTTGTCAGCGTGTTGGTGACTTTATGTCGGATAAAGGGTCGAACGGCTGCGGCGAGGTCAAGCCGACCTACACCGCAGGGGTGGAGTACGGAAGTGTAACCGCCTGCCTGCCCGAAAATGTATGCCTGACCCTGAAGGCAGGCATCACCGCCTTCGGAAAGCAGATTGCAGGCTTCGACAGCCCCGATGCACTCTTGACAGGCCCCGAGACCCGTTCATCTTCACCCGTACGCATTTTAAGAGATGCACAGCACCGCTCTCCGATGGGGTTCTATCCCTGCGGCGAGGGCGCAGGCTATGCCGGCGGTATCGTTTCGGCGGCGGTCGACGGAATCCGTTGCGCCGAATCTGCACTTTTAC
>JAZTZA010000296.1:0-2654 GCA_045637185.1 Acutalibacteraceae bacterium | reverse complement strand
ACCCAACTGTCGTAGCCGTTGCCCGACGCGATGCGCGAGACCGATTTAAGCGTGTTGTCGAGGTCGTCGGGCGCGGCAGTAGACGGGTTGATGCCGATGCAGATGAGGGGGTTGCTTCCGCGTGTGCCGAGTATGTAACGGTAGTCACAGTACCTGTTGGGCACGTATATCCAGCGGTCGCGGTCATATTCCGCACCTCTGTCGCGGTCGGCCTGCTCCATTGCATCGAAAAAGGTCAGGATATCGATATCCTGTGATGGCATTGACGGAATATGCATACGGTTCCCTCCTTACATTCAAAATGAAAAATAAGGGGATGCGTTTCATCATCCCCTTATAGTTATAGACAGGTTACGCTTTGTTGACCGATCCGAAGAGCTCCATCTTTTCCTTAACGGTTGCCTTGATAGCCTCAACACCCGGAGCGAGCAGCTTGCGGGGGTCAAAGCCCTTGCCCTGAAGGTCCTTGCCGGCCTCTACGTACTCACGGGTAGCGGCGGCAAATGCCAACTGGCACTCGGTGTTGACGTTGACCTTGGAAACGCCGAGGTTGATAGCCTGCTTGACCATCTCCTCAGGGATGCCCGAGCCGCCGTGGAGAACCAACGGCATCTCGCCGGTCAGCTCCTGAATTGAGGCGAGGGTCTCGAAGCTGAGTCCTGCCCAATTCTCAGGATACTTGCCGTGGATGTTACCGATACCTGCAGCGAGCATTGTAACGCCGAGGTCGGCAATCATCTTGCACTCCTGCGGGTCAGCAACCTCACCGTTGCCGACAACGCCGTCCTCTTCGCCACCGATAGCACCGACCTCTGCCTCAAGAGAAAGGCCGAGCTTGTCGGTCAGGGCGACCAGTTCCTTGGTCTTGGCGATGTTCTCGTCGATGGGGTAATGAGAGCCGTCGAACATTACGGAAGAGAAGCCTGCCTCAATGCACTTGAGGGCGCCCTCGTAGCTGCCGTGGTCGAGATGGAGAGCAACGGGAACGGTGATACCGAGCTCGTTGATCATACCCTTAACCATACCGACGATGGTGGTGTAGCCGCACATATACTTTCCTGCACCCTCGGATACGCCGAGGATAACGGGAGAATTCAACTCCTGAGCGGTCTGAAGGATGGCCTTGGTCCACTCAAGGTTGTTGATGTTGAACTGTCCTACTGCGTAGTGGCCTGCCTTTGCCTTGGCAAGCATTTCTTTTGCTGATACTAACATTGTGTTTGCTCCTTTACAAGATATGGTATTTATCTGAATTTATTCTACTACACTTTGTCCGAAAAATCAATAGCATATCAATAGAATGTTACTACTTGTTCTTCGGGAGCCTGTGCAGACTCGGCAGAAACGACGTGAAGGACGGGCCCTTTACCGCGATAACCTTTATTATACTCGAACTCAAGGGTAGCGGTGACGGTTATCCAGTCTCGCGTTTTCAGTCCCGATGCGCCATCCCAAACGGCGATAAGTCCGCCGTACTGAATGTCGTCGGCGCAACAGGTCATAATGTGGCGGCCGATAACGAAGGTGTCCTTGGGCAGTTTGCCGTCTGCGGCAACCAGACCCTTGAACTTCAGGGTCTTGCCGATATACTTCTTCGGCTCCTCATTCATATCGCGGTACCACAGGGCAAAATCCCTGTCACCTATCTCAATGACGGGGGCCTCGATATCAAAGGGCAACGGGTCCTCGATATCGTCATACTCAACGTGGCCGTCAACGTAATCGTAGGCGATGTCGGCACGTCGGCTGATGCCGCGCACTATCTTGTGCAAAGGCATCTTGTCGGTTGCGTCGGTGCATCGGTTGAATATGACCAGCTCGCATCCCTGTAGTTTGTCTACTACGAGGCTACGCATATTTGCGTTATAATTGACGAAGGTGGTGGAGTCGGCGAACATCATCTCCTGATAGACCGTCCAGTCATCAGGCAGAGCGTTGTAAAACTCCGAAAGCTGCCACATTCCGTTATATTCGACTACCACCCTGTCGGCCTTGTTACGCTTTACCATCGCGCTCAGGCGATCGGGTGTAAACCGACCTGTGTCCTCGATGTATTGGATAAAGACGTTCTCACCCGAAAAGCGCTCGGGCACATACTCCTCTTCGCCCTCCTCGCAGACAAGCAAGAGGGTCCTCTCCCCTTTGTTGAAGCGCTTGTCCTCGAGGGTCTCCTGAATAAACTTGGTCTTTCCCGACTCCAAAAAGCCGGTGAACAGATATACGGGAATCTCTTTCATCGGTTACCCCTTCCCTGCTCAGACACCGAAAAGCTCGGCGAGCCTGTCCTCGTTGATGCCTGAGCCGATCACGCAAAGTCTGCCGATTACGCTTGCGCTGCCGCATCTGACGTCGGCCTCGCCCGGCACGTAGTCAAAGTGAAGCCATTCGCCCTCGCCCTCGACGATGCCCTTTGCGCGCAGGATGATTCCGTAGGTCGACTCGTCGCAAAGCTTGGAAAGGGCTTCTTCAAGCTGATCGGCGGTGAAGGTCTTGGTGGTCTCGACGCCCCAGCTTGTAAAGACCTCGTCTGCGTGATGATGATGGTGATGGTCGTGGTCGTGGCAACCGCAGTCGCAGTCTTCATCGTGGTGGTGATGGTGGTGATGCTCGTGGTCGTGGCAACCGCAGTCGCAGTCTTCATCGTGGTGGTGATG
>JAZTZA010000295.1:0-2927 GCA_045637185.1 Acutalibacteraceae bacterium | reverse complement strand
ACGCGATATTGGAAAGCAGATCGGCGCAAAGATCGCCCGTTACGGTGACGTAATCACCCGTCCAGGAGTAGCCCGATGCGTTGATGAGTCCGGGGTTGAGCCCCGTAAGCACGTGGGTCTGAATCTCGCCCGCAGGTACTGCCGCCGCATCGACGTCGTGTCCGTTGGGCAGGTTGATGGTCTGTGCGACCATTTCCATATGACTCAGCTCCTCAGCGGCGATGTCGAGGAAGAGGTCCTTGATCTCGGGGTCCTTGACCCTGAAGCTCTGCGACATATACTGCATAGCCGCCTTCAATTCGCCGTTTGCACCACCAAGTTGCTCTTGGAGCAGGGCGGCATACTGCGGATTGGGTCTTTCCACTGCTACGGGATGGAACATCATTTTTTCATGTTTGAACATAAAACTTACCTCGCTTTCGATAATATTGTTACCATAAATTACACAATTATTTCCTTATTTTCAATCAATTTCCGCCCGGTCCATCCCTGCGTTCGCGCTTGTCGGTGACTTCGAGCTTGCCCTTTATATCGCCTGCGGAAATGTGCTCCTTCTTAGTCTCCTTTGCAGGCGCAGAGTTCTTATTTTCAGACATATTTTACACCCCTTTCTTCGTTTAGTATGTGCCGTGGCGAGCAGGATATATATTGCGCGTGTAAGTTGCAATTGCAGGGCGGTTGTGGTATAATTTGGCTGTGTTTTTTATAAGAAAGAAGGTGAAGGGTTGAAGCGCAGGCTTTCCTACGTCATCGGCGCCGATTGCGACGGTCTGATGATAAAGGCTTTTCTTAAACGCAAGGGTTATTCCTCGTCGGTTTTGACGATGCTGAAAAAAGAGGAGGACGGTGTGGTCCTCAACGGAGAGCGCGTCTTCGTGACCCGTATGCTTTCAGTTGGCGACAGGCTTGATATCTGTATGACCGACTCCGATACATCGGCCGAGCCTGAGCCGATCGAGGTGCCGATCTTGTTCGAGGACGAGGACATCGTCGTTTACAACAAGCCTGCCGATATGGCGGTGCATCCTACCAAGAAAATTCAAAGCGGCACCCTCGCCAACAGTTTCTACCATCACATAAAAGAGGGGGCAGGCGTTTTCAGGCCGGTCTACCGATTGGATAAGGGTACGAGCGGCATCGTGGTTGTTGCTAAAAACAAGCTCGCTGCGCACCTGCTCGGCGGCAATATTGAAAAGGAATATCTCTGCATCTGTGAGGGTGAATTGGCCGAAAGCGGCACCTTTGACGGCCCCATCGGGCTGTGTGATAACAGCAAGCTCAAGCGTCAGGTGCGCGCCGACGGCGACAGCGCGGTGACCCATTTTGAGCGGCTAAACACGTCGGGCGGCTTTTCGCTTGCAAGGGTGTGGCTCGAAACGGGCAGGACCCATCAGATTCGGGTCCATTTTGCCGATGACGGTCACGCGCTGGTGGGGGATTTCCTCTACGGCAGGGAGTGTAATGAGATGCCCCGCCACGCTTTGCATTGCGGTTTGGTGCGCTTTAGGCACCCGATAACCGAGGGAAAACTGGCTTTTTCAACCGATTTGCCCGAAGATATGAAAAAGTTTATAGAAAAGATTGGTTTATATTTGTAATTTCACTTTATTTTTTTGATTGGGTCTGTTATAATATTTCTGTATGGTCATAAAGGCCGATATTCTTGTGCTCGGAGGGTGCAGAAATTGACGATTGACATCGACGGACGAAAGATACATTATACTGACGAGGGAGAAGGCAAACCTATCCTGCTTTTGCACGGATGGGGGTCTTCTTGCGCCGCATACCGCTTTATTATCAAGAGCTTCAGCGACCGCTTCCGTATGATTGCGCCCGATTTTCTCGGCTTTGGTGACAGCGATATGCTCAGCGAGCCTTGGGATGTATCCGACTATGTCGACCTGACCGTTAAGTTTATAAAGGCTCTCGGCATCGAGGACGCAACCCTTGTGGGACACTCCTTCGGAGGCCGCGTCATTATCAAAATGGTGGGTCAGGGCTTGATTTCACCCGAGAAGATCGTCCTGATGGATGCCGCCGGAGTAAAGCACAAGAGGGGATTTTGGGCCTCTCTCAAGCTTTACACCTTTAAGACGGTCAAGTGGTTTTTGCTTCTGCCCGTTATCCGTAGGTTTTCCGCAGGTGCCCTTGAGCGTGCGCGCGGATATTTCGGCTCAGCCGACTACAACAGTGCGCCTGCCGTCTTGCGACAGACGCTTGTCAAGGTCGTAAACGAGGACCTGTGCGAATATATGCCCAATATCAAGTGCCCGACCCTGCTCATCTGGGGTGATAAGGACACCGCAACCCCTCTTGCCGATGCAAAGGTTATGGAAAAGCTCATTTCCGACAGCGGCCTTTGTGTAATCAAGGGCGCGGGTCACTTTTCCTTTATCGACAGTCCCTATGAGGTCAACGCGATCCTCAACAGTTTCTTCGGAGGATAAGGCTGATGGATGCTATTCTTTTGATAATTGCAGGAGTGTTGCTTGCGGTCGGCGGTTGCTTTGCTCTGTCGAGCGACCTCCATATGCTGCAGCAAAATTCATATTACCTGTCCCGTTACTGCCGATGGCTTAGAGGCTCGCTTGGTAGTTTTGTTCCGCGACTCTGCTGGGCGGTGGTGCTAAGCGTTGCGTCGATCAATACGTATGCGCTTGTCGCGGCGTCGGCGCTTTTTGCGCTTGTATATGCCCTGTCTGCACCCAAAAAGCAGAAAAAGGCCATCAAGCCGCTCGTGGTGACCGCCCGTGTCAAACGGCAATTTTTTACCGCCGCAATAATCTTGCTTGGCTGTGCTGTCGGCGCGTACTTTTGGGCACCTGCCATATATCTTTCGATATTGTTCGCCTGCGTCACCCCCTTGACCGCCTGTATTGTAAAATTGGTCAACGAGCCTGTCGAGGCGGCCGTCCGTCAGTATTTCA
>JAZTZA010000294.1:0-5251 GCA_045637185.1 Acutalibacteraceae bacterium | reverse complement strand
CGTCAACATTAGTTTCGGTGACGGTTACGTTTGTTCCTGCAGGCAGGCCGAGGATCTCGATGGTCTGTCTTGCCTTGATATCAAAATTCATCATACCGTTGGCATCAACCTTGACCTTGTCGACGGTTGTGCCTTCGACCGAGAATTCTTCTCCTGCGAGTTCGTCGCCGACGTACACCTCGACCTTAAAGGTTTGATCTAAGATGCTTTCAGGTATATTATGCTCGCTTTCGATCTCCTTGGTAATAAACAGGTTGCCGTGCTTATCAGGAGCGTTGGTAACGGTTGCGGCAACGTACTGTGCCGAACTTCCGTTAATGACGTCGCTGAGCGCAGGGACGGTGACCTTGTCGGTCTTGGAGGCAATGTGATAGCCGGCATCGACGGGGATGCTCTCGCCGATCTCGCACTCGGTTCCGACAGGAATTCCGCTGATATAGACCGTCTCGCCTGCTTTAACCTTTATGGTAAGGACACGGTTGCTATAGGTCGAAATCTTAGCTGTAACGTCCTCACCGTTGGCGTTCTTGACAACGGGGGTAGCGTCAACGCCTGCGGGCACCGTGACGGTCAGCGCATAGGTGTCATTGGGGTTGCCGATAGCCTCGGTGACCGCTTTGGTCAGCGCAATACCGGTGGCAACGGCGGCGGTAACACGGCCGTTGTTGCCCATCCAGACAACGACGTCGTTGCCGTTGTGGATGGAAGCGGTGTCGTGGGTATATTCAGGTGCATAGAGCAGGGTCGCTGTTCCGGTGAGATTTTCTGTCTTTTCTACCGTCATATTATGCAGGCGGCTGGTACGCAGGGAGCCTACTCCGAGGACGGCCTTGATATCGGCATCAGGATTGGCCGCCTTGTAGCTTGCGATGGTGGCCGCTACCTTGTCAAGATCAACGGCATAGCCCTCGTCGCCTGTAGAATGTCCGTTGGTCGCATCATAATTGACAAAGACCTTGGCGTCGTTGTCATAGAAGGCGACCGACTCTTTAAGGTAGCCCCAGTCGGTGTAGACAAGGTAGGTTACCTCTTCAGAGGCGTTGGCCGAATCGGTAGGGTCGGGAGTCGGATGGTAGTAGGTGACGTAGGTGTATACCTGATCGTCGTCCTCAAGATTAAGGTAATCCTCGTAGGAGAGGAATGTGACGTCATACTTATCTTCATCAAACACAACGCCGTGCTCCGACTCATCCCAATCGATAGCAGAACCGTCCTTAGCGGCGACATCTGAGAAGATAGCCTGATTTCTCTGATGATAGTAATACCTATTCTCCTCCGAAGGCTTGAATCCGACGTGGGAATCTCCCTTTGTCACAACGCCGCCTACTGCCGCGTTCATTTCGCCGAACGAGTGGGCGTAGAAGGTGATTTCGCCCGTTGTATCGTTGATGTAGGCATAATCATCATCAATCTTGGTAACGTCGATATCTCCATTGGGTAAGAGGATGTCGGAATCTATACCAAGAGTGTAATAGACGCGCAGGGGATCATAAACAAGCTCGGTGATGGTGGAGGTAGTTACACCTCCAACCGTGTTGGAAGCGACCTGCTCAAGAAGAATGGGCAGTATCTCCTGATTGATCCTTATTTCAAGTCTCTGAGTGCCGTCGGTGTTCTCGATTATGGATATCCTGATATCCTCCCGAGTATTCCAAGACTCGTTGGTGGTGGGGTTGGTGCCGGTTCCCACATCAACGGTATAGGTGCCGTCGGCATTTTTTACCACACCGAAGGAACGGCCGAAGAGGGTGACCGACTGTATTCTCTTGATCTCCATATACTTGCCGATGTTGTCGACGTAGATGAGCGGAGTGTTATCAACACCGGTGCCGCCTTGAGAGGTGGTAGTTGAAGTGATGGGGTTGAAGGCGCTCGAAGAAAGCTCCTCGTATATCTGGTTAAACGTGCTCGAAAGATCGGAGCTGGAAACATCATAATAATTATCGACATAGTTGATGTTTGCAGCAATTTTTGCATCGGTAACTGCGCCGTTTATTGTAGGATAGTTATGATCAAAAACCCATCTGTTAAAGTTATTGTTACCGTACGTTACAGTATTACCGGATGACCAACTCTGAAAACCGTTGTATGCAGTCTTTATATCAGAATTAGCGTTTGATAAATTAAAGCCGTTAGAGGAGTGTCCCGGATTCATAAGAACATGAGCGGTAGCATTGTTCCCCAGGTCAACACCGACTCCGTAAACCATTTGTTCCCTGCCGTAATGTGCTTCAATTTTAGTCTTGTTGTATGCCGCATTCAGCAGAGTACTAAGATAAAGGCTCTCATCGGAGGCGCTGTTTCCCTCTGCAATACCGCTGTAAAAGCTATCTCTGTTAGCACGGTTAGCCTGACCGTCGGTCAAGACAATGGCTACAGGGATGCGGCCCTCAACATTTGTTGCGTTGGCAAGAATATTGAAGCCTCTGTCGATGCCTGACTGCAGGTTTGTGCCCATTGTGTAGCCGTTATCGCTGCCAAGAACTTTCCTGTCGTTATCGTATGCAGTTACAACACCGGCATCGTCTCTGTTGTTGTTATAATAATTGGTGACGACTAAATCAACGCCGTTGTTATACGCTGCCAAGGGCAGAACCGTTTCGCTGTCACGATTATACGTCACAACAGCGATTCGGGCGTTGTTCAGACTGAGAAGATCATCGATAAGACCGTTTGCGGCAAGAATGGTTTTTTCCAAACGGGTAACACCGTCGGTGAGATCGTCCATTGATGTAGAGGTGTCCAGAATCAGCACGACGTCCATCGGGCCGCTTGAGCTGGTGGTCTCGGTGGTGGTCATAGAGGAGCCGAGCGCCGAAAAGATAACCTGCAACGCTTCGTCATCCTCAAGGTTGACCTTAAAGGACGAGCCCGCTTCATTTCTTGTATTAAGGAGTGCGGTAGCCCCGTCAACATAGAGGGATTTATCAACCCACACTCTTCCTGCATAACGGTTACCGTCGGTAGCCGTGCCCATCATAGATTCCCAGGTGTGCGCGGTGCCCTCATCGGCAACTATGCCGGCGGTTGCGTTGGCCGCGTTGGCCGCAAACACCGTCAAAGGCAGGCAGGTCATAAACACGGCGATGCTGAGCAGAACGCTCATCACTCGCTTGGTCATTTTGGTTCTAACAGTCATTATAGTGACCTCCTTTGTTGTTTTTGGTTTATCCTCAAGTTAGGTAGATTTATATTTTATCTTTTCAGCAGATCGAGGAAGGCCTGCTCGTTGGCGATCTCAACATACTTCTTAAAATCGCGAAGCACCCCCCTGCCGATCTTTCGGTAGTCCATAGCCAAGACCCTGTCGATCTTTGACCTGCGTATGTCCTCGGGCACCTGAAAAATACTCAATATGCTGTTGAGCGCTCCCGATATCCTCGTTTCTATGGGGAGAATGTCTCCGCCGGTCATCAGCGTAGCATACTCGATGCCCGACACCAGGACTACAGCCTCAATAAACTGTTCGTCGGTCCAATCAGGACAGTAGTCCTTGAAGACCTCCTTCGCACGATGAGTATCATTGTTGCGGATTATCTCGAGACAGACAGGACTCGAATATGCCGAGAAGTAGAAGTCCTTGGCTATCTCATCCTCCTCACACATTACCGCCATCGAAGCCAGTTCCAAACAGATCGCCATAACCGAGCTTAATCCGTCGTCGGCTTCCTTTTCCATCAGCTTCCACTGAAATGTGCAGAGCATATTCACAAGCTCTGCCAACAAATGCTCCTTAGTCCTGAAGTAGAAGGTAACGTTACCCGGACTCATATCCAGTTCGTTACACACCATCTTGATAGAGGTGTTGGTGTAACCGTTTTCAAGGAACATTTTTGAGCCAACCTGAATGATCTCAAGCTTTGTAAGTGCGCTTTTGTCAATTCGAGCCAATTCTCTTCCCTCCTGACAGATATTTACGGATAAAAACCCGTCCAAATCTCATCTTTGATTCAATTATAGTACGCGTACTAAAATTTGTCAATATACTTTGGCAAGTATTTCTTCTTTTTTTAGTAAAAATATAGCAGAGGGCTGTTTTATGTTAACAACCCTCTGCTTTTTGCTATGATTTTTCAGTTGAGTCGGGAGATATATTCCTCTGCAAAATGCACGGCAACGGCTCCGTCCGACACGGCGGTAACCACCTGCCGTAAAACCTTTGTGCGCACGTCACCGACCGCGTATACGCCTTCAACGCTTGTTCTTGTCGACTCGTCGGCGACGACATATCCGTTGCCGTCCAGCTCGACCGCGCCGACCAAAAACTCGGTTGCAGGCTTTCGGCCGATACTGACGAAGACACCGTCGCAGGCTATATCTGAGACCTCTTCGCTATTAACGTTTTTCAGCTTGAGTCCGGTCACCCTTTGGTCAACGGTAAACTCCGACACCGTCGAGTTCCACAGAAATTCGACGTTTTCCGCCTTCATCAAAGGCTCGTGGTATATCTTGGTCGCCCTCAGGGTGTCGCGGCGATGGATGAGGTATACCTTTTTGGCAAGCCTCGAGAGATAGAGGGCATCGGCCGCCGCAGAGTTACCTCCACCGACCACTGCAACCGTCCTATCCTTATAAAACCTGCCGTCACAGTGGGCGCAATAGTGCACTCCCCTGCCCATCAGGCTTTGCTCATTTTCAACGCCAAGCTCTCGCGGATTGGCACCCGTGGCTATGATGACTGTCTTAGCAAAGAAACTGCCCGACGTGGTGTCCACCCTTTTGACCTTGTCGGTGAGATCGACAGAGGTCACCTCGACATACTCGGTCTTGGCGCCGAAACGCTCGGCACCCTGTTGCATCTTCATACCGAGGGTGAAGCCGTCGACCCCCTCTTCAAAACCGGGGTAGTTGTCGATGTCACCCGTCAGGGTCATCTGACCCCCTGCGGCCATACGCTCGATAACAAGGGTGTCAAGTCCTGCACGCGAGGCGTACAGTGCGGCGGTATATCCTGCGGGGCCTCCCCCGAGGATAACGGTATCGTAAATATGCTCCATAGCCTTTTTAGCCCTTGAGCATATCAAGTATCAGCTGCTTAGGACGTGCCCCTGCAGACTGACTGACAACCTCGCCGTTTTTCATTACCACGAGGGTGGGGATGCTTTCGACCCTGAAGGCCTGAGCGAGCTCGGGCTCGTTGTCAACGTTGATCTTGCCAACGAGATACTGCGGATTTTCCTCAGCGATCTGGTCGACTATCGGAGATACCATACGGCAGGGGCCGCACCAATCGGCATAGAAGTCGAGCAGG
>JAZTZA010000293.1:0-7577 GCA_045637185.1 Acutalibacteraceae bacterium | reverse complement strand
CCGTAGGCAAGACGGGTGACCTTCAGCCCCATAGGCTTTATCTGCCGTGACAGGTAGGAGGCGGTTGCCTCGCCGTCGACGGTGGGGTTGGTAGCCATAATTATCTCCCTGACCGAGTCGTCGGCAAGGCGAGCCAACAGCTCACGCACGCGAAGCTGGTCGGGCCCGATGCCGTCAAGCGGGGAGATGACCCCGTGCAAGACGTGGTAGACGCCGTTATATTCGCGTGTTCTCTCGAATGCCATAACGTCCTGCGCGTCCTCGACGACGCAGATGACGCTGTGGTCGCGGGCAGGGTTTGAGCATATCGGGCAGGTCTCGCTGTCGGTCAGATTCTGACATACCGAGCAACAGTGTATGCGCTGCTTTGCCTCAACGATGGAGTCGGCGAAATCCTTTGCCGCATCCTCCGACAGCCCCAGCACGTAGAAGGCCATACGCTGTGCCGATTTGCGACCGACACCGGGTATGCGCTCAAAATTCTCGGCCAATCGGGCGAGGGGCGGAATATTGTAGCCCATTAGAACATCCCCGGAAGATTCATTCCGCCGGTGATCTTGCCCATCTCGGCCTCGCTGTCGGCCGAAGCGGCGCGCAAAGCCTCGTTGACGGCCGCGGTAACGAGGTCTTCAAGCATCTCGACATCGTCAGGATCGACCGCTTCGGGATCGATCTTGATGCGGATGACCTCGCGCTTGCCGTTGACGGTGGCCTCTACCATAGAGCCGCCTGCGCTGGCGGAATATTCGCGCTGTTCAAGCTCCTGCTGAACGTTGGCCATATCCTCCTGCATCTTCTGAGCCTGCTTGAGAACGGCCTGCATATTGTTGGCTCCGCCGCCACCGTAGCCCTGCGGTAATCTTGCTTTCATTGAATCTTCATCCTTTCGTTGTTTGGGGGTTTAGTCCAACCCGTTGCGTTTGATTGAGTCCTCGAACTTGTCGAGGGGGTCGTCGACGGGCGCCTTTTGCACCTTTTGTGGATTGTAGGGCCCGATCTTATAATTTCGGCCTGTGACCGACGCAATAGCCTTTTTGAGATTTGCGCGGTGACGGGCATCGTTGTTGAACATATCGCGGAAGCTCTCGTTGGTTATCTCGATGAGGAGAAATTCCTTTTCCTCACCGCCGATGTAGGCGCTGGAGCCGCCCAAGACCGCCTTCATAAGCGGGTCAAAACGGCCGAGTGCGCTGAGCACCTCGTTCCATTGGGCAAACTTCTCGTCGGCCGAGACTGCCTGAGATGCGGATGCGGCCTTAGGTGCTTTGGCGGGGGGAGGCGTGGGCATTTCGTCTTGGATGGGGGCGGCCTCCTGCTTGGCAGGGGGCGGCCCGGGCAGAGGCATCTCCGGCTCGGCGTCCTCCACGACTGCAGGGGCAGGCTCGGTGATGACGGGAGCAAGGGGGACGCCAGATGCCTCCAAGGCGGAAAGGCGGCGCACAAGGGCGTCGACCGAGCTGTCCAGCGAGGGACGGCAAAGCTTTATGACCGCCGTCTCAACGGCGGTACGGCGCGCCGCACCCATACGCATCTTCTCGTTGGCGCTTTCAAAAACGTCGATGGCGTGGAGCACCGTCTCGAGAGTCATCTCGTCGGCGATACCCTTCATATCCTCAAGCTCGGAGGCGGAGCATTTAAGCAGGTCCTCGGGCTTGCGAAGGGTCTTTATCAGCATAATGTCGCGCAGGTACTCGACCAGCTCGCTGCAGAGCCTGCCGAGGTCCTTGGACTTGCCGTAGAGGTCGGCAACGGTGCCAAGGGCGGCTGCGGTGTCGGCCTTGACACAGGAGCGAAGCAGGTCGCAAAGGTACTGCCTGCCCGAAAGTCCGGCGCAATCGAGCACCGTCTGCTCGCTGATATTCTGCGATGCGGTGCTGCATACGTCAAGCAATCCGAGAGCATCGCGCATCGCACCGTCGGAAAGACGTGCGATAAGCAGAGCGGCATCTCTGTCGAGAGTGAAATTTTCTTTTTCTGCGACGTGCTGCAGGCGGTCGGCGATATCCTCGGGGGATATGCGGCGGAAATCGAAACGCTGACAGCGTGAAAGAATGGTGGCAGGGAGCTTGTGCACCTCGGTGGTGGCGAGTATAAACAGAATATGTGCGGGCGGCTCCTCGAGGGTCTTCAGCAGGGGGTTGAAGGCCGCACCCGACAGCATATGTACCTCGTCGATGATGTAAACGCGGTACTTGGCCGAAACGGGAGCAAAAGCGCTGTTGTCCCTGAGCTCGCGGATGTCGTCAACGCCGTTGTTGGAGGCGGCGTCGATCTCGGTGACGTCGAGGATGGTCTCCTCGTCGATGCCGCGGCATATCTCGCACTCGTTGCAGGGGTCGCCGTTGATCGAATGCAGGCAGTTGACCGCCTTTGCGAGAATCTTGGCACAGCTTGTCTTGCCCGTTCCGCGAGAGCCGGTGAACAGGTAGGCGTGACTCAGCTTGCCCTCGGCGATCTGATTTTTAAGGGTGGTTACAACGTGAGGCTGACCGCAGACGTCGGAAAAATCTTTTGGACGGTACTTGCGATATAATGCTCGGTACAAGCTTGACACCTCTTTCGAAAACAGATAAATTGAAACGGCACTCGTGCACACGGGTATGCGAATGTGCAGATTGACTGCGGCGCACAGAAAAAACCGCTTAATGCTGCTCGGTTCCCCGCCTGACATGGTTCACAGCCATCCGTCGCACAGGACCCACACATTCGCACGCCCGAAAACACGAACGCCGTCCTTTTACTGACCTATCATACCACATATTTCTCGAATTATCAAGTATGATTTATTTGACTATCTAAGATATAGATGATATAATATAATAGAATCATAATGAGGAGGGATTGTTATGATGAAATTGGTATTTGCCATCGTCAACAGCGAGGATGCTTCGTCGGTGTCGATCGAGCTTACCAAAAAGGGATACATAGTCACCAAGCTGTCCACCCGAGGAGGATTTCTCAAGGTTGGAAACACCACCTTCCTTATCGGTGTTGAGGAGCATCAGGTCGACGACGTTATCGCCACCCTCCGCGACTATTCCAGCAAGCGCGAGCAGACGGTTCCCAATCTGACGGCTATGGGCGGCGAAGCTCTGCCGACGTCGGTCAGGGTAACGGTCGGCGGTGCGACTATATTTGTCACCGACGCTGAGCGGTACGAGAAGTTTTGATATTTCAGGATTTTATTGGCAATTCGGCGGTCAGGCAGCGGCTTGAGGGGATGCTCTCGGGCGGCCGCCTGCCACACGCTATTGTCATCGAAGGACCCTCGGGTTCGGGTCGGCGCACCCTTGCACGAATTATAGCGCGCACCGCCGCCTGCACCGCTGAGGAAAGTCCCTGCGGGGAATGTGCCGCCTGCCGCAACGGCAGTGCCAACCCCGACATATTTGAGCTTGCTTCCGACAAGGCGACGGTCACCGTCGACCTTATCCGCGAGATACGCAATCAGGCCTACGTCAAGCCGATGCAGTCGGCTGTGCGCGTCTTTATCATCCCTGAGGCACAGCGTATGAATCAGCAGGCGCAGAATGCGCTGCTGAAGGTGCTTGAGGAGCCGCCTGCGAGGGTGCTCTTCATCCTGACCTGCGAGTATACCCGCCAACTGCTTGAAACGGTGGTGTCGCGGGTGTCGGTGCTGTCACTCAGTGCGCCAGAGCCTGCCGAGGCGGTGGATTTCATCGTCTCAAGGTATGAGAAGTACGACCGCGACGCCGTTCGCGATGCCTTTGCAGGCACAGTAGGAGCCACCCTTGCCCGACTTGAAGGGCAGGAGGGGTATCTCGCCCTCGCGCATCAGGTGGCGCGTGCTCTTTCGGGCGGCGAGCTTGCTATGCATAAGTTGCTTCGCCCCATCGAGAAGGATCGCGACGCTCAAAAGGGACTTTGTCAGGCCCTTAAATCCATCTTCCACGACGCCCTCGCCGTCGGAATGGGTGCGCCGCGCGAGTTTTCGGCAAACGATATCCGCAGGGAGCTTGCCGAGCGGTTTACCGCCGAGCAGTTGCTCTCGTTGACCGAGGTGTGCAACCGTGCCGAAATCGAGCGGGATTTTAACGTTGGCGGTGCATTGTTTGTGACCCTGTTAAGTGCGCGGTTATATCGCGCGGTACAATAAATTTTATACAGTTTTTCGGAGGAAAATATGGCAGAAGTTATATCTGTAAAATTCAAGGATTCGGGCAAGCCCTATTACTTTGACCCCAAGGGCGAGGCCTTTTCCAAAGGGGATAAGGTCATCGTCGACACCGCAAGGGGTCTGGTCTTCGGCGAGGTGACTCAGAGCAACACCGACGTGCCCGACGAGACGGTGATTCAGCCGCTTCGCGAGGTGGTGCGCCGCGCTACCGAGGAGGACATTCGCCGCGACCTCGAAAACAGGCGCAAGGAAAAGGACGCGCTGGCTATCTGCGAGCGCAAGGTGGCTGAGCATCAGCTTGATATGAAGCTGGTCGACGTCGAATACGCCTTTGACGGAAGCAAAATGCTTTTCTATTTCACCTCGGACGGACGGGTCGATTTTCGCGAGCTTGTGCGCGACCTTGCGTCCACCTTCCACACTCGAATCGAACTGCGCCAGATCGGCGTTCGCGACGAGGCAAAGCTTTTGGGCGGCCTCGGCATCTGCGGTCAGCCCTTCTGTTGTTCGCGGTTTTTGAACGATTTTTATCCCGTTTCCATCCGTATGGCCAAGGATCAGGGCCTTTCCCTCAATCCGACCAAGATATCGGGCTGCTGCGGCAGGCTTATGTGCTGCCTTAACTATGAGCAGAATGTCTATGACGAACTGCTCAAGATAACCCCGCGCGTTGGCGCTACCGTCAAGACTCCGCAGGGAGTCGGTCAGGTAATGTCGGTGAGCATCCTTGAGCAGAAGGTCAAGGTGCGCTATGAGGACAGCGATACCCCCGTTATCTTCGATTGCTGTGACGTTCAGTCGATGAGAAAGCAGGACAACCGCGCCCAAAAGCCTGCCGAGGAAAAGGTCGAGGAGCCTGCTCCCAAGGTTGAGGAAAAGGCCGAGAAGCCCGATAAGCTTATGCGCGGCCGCCGTCCCCGCGGTGCAAAAAAGCCCGCCGCACCCAAGCAGGAGGGCGAACAAAAGTAAATAAAAAGAAAGGAACTGTTGCTATGAAAAGAAAGATTTGTAGGGTTATTTGGTTTGTTTTGGCATTTGCGTTTGTGTTATCCGCAGTGGGTTGTGTAAACACCGATTCTGATAACAACAGTTCCAAAGAATCTTCGAATAACACTTCGTCTTCTCAGGTCAATCAGTCAACTCAGACCTTGTCAGGCAAATATGATTTTAACGACAACGGCATTTTGGAAGAGGTCAAGATTGTTGAGGTCGAAAGTCAAGTTTGGACAATATCGGTTGTCGAGGACGGCGAGGAGATCTGGCGTGACGAAGCCAGTTCGTTTCATGCTGACTGGAACTCAATTTTTGCCGTAAAAAAGGACGGCAAAGACTACCTGCTTCGTTATACTCCGTATATGAGTATGGGTCTGGCCGATTACAAGTATAAGATATTCTCTATTGATAAGAACGGGGAAGAGATTTCTGAGGAAGAGGGCGAGTTGGCCTTTGATCTCAATTTTGACAGCGATATGCATTGGGGCTTCGACCCGAAGGAAATAGCTGATTTTCTGACCGAAATGGATTCAAAGCTTGCCGACAGTGTTGTGCTTATCTCCACCGAAGAAGGCGAGTTTGTCAGTGATGTCAGCGGTGCAACTTTTGATGGGGACGAGTTTTGGGAAGATTTTGAGTACGACAAGGGAAAATCGTTGGAGGAAAACCTCAGGCTGTATCAGGAGAGGCTATCAAATATTGAATAAGACGTCAGGGTAGCAGGTCGTCCCATAAAATATAAAAATTGGGTCTTGAAATTTTCTGTATTTGTGATAGAATGATGCTGTTAATAGGGTGCGGTTGCACCTTACAGGACCGCCGGTTTGCGCGCGGCGGTACATAGAAATTATCAGTCGTAGCGCAACGACAGAGAGGAAGTTACACGATGGCTTACAAGATTACTGACGAGTGCATCAGCTGCGGCGCTTGCGCTGACGGCTGCCCGATGGGTGCCATTTCCAAGGACTAATTCCTCGGAGCTATGGGCGGAGCGATGGCTCCGCCCTTTTGTTTTAGTATAACGGAGGTGTAAGCGGTGGAAAGATTGCAACCCCTCGGAAACGGGGTCAGGATATACGTCAGCGATATGCATCGGTTTGGCACCGATGCCCTTTTGCTTGCCGATTTTGCGGCACCCAAGAGGTCGGATATCGCCTGCGACCTCGGTACAGGGTGCGGAATTATTCCAATGCTTTGGTGCCGCTTCGACGCCCCCGAGAAGATAACTGCCATCGATATTCAGCCCGAGGCGGTGGAGCTCGTTAAACGCTCGGTCGAGCTTAACGGGCTTGAGGAGAGGGTGCGCCCTCTTGTTGCCGACCTGCGCGAGAGTATACCGCAGGAAAACTGCCGCTATTCGCTGGTGACGATGAATCCGCCCTACAAGACGGTCGAGGGCGGCCTGCAAAGCCCCGACGACCCCCGACGCATCGCTCGTCACGAGGTAACCTGCACCGTTTATGATGCTGCCGACGCCGCCTCGCGTCTTCTTAAAAACGGGGGCAGATTTTGCGTCTGCCACCGACCTGAGCGGCTGAGCGACCTCTTTGACGCGATGCGAAAAAGCGGTGTCGAGCCCAAACGCTTGCGCTTGGTCTGTCAGCGTATGGGCAGTCAGCCCAGCCTCGTCTTAGTCGAGGGCAAAAAGGGTGCGCGCGCAGGTCTGACCATCGACCCGATATTCTATATCGAGGACGAAAAGGGCAACGACAGCGCGCAGATGGCCGAGGTCTACAAGGAATACCGTCAGGCAAAGGAGAGGGACAAATGAGCGGAAAATTATACGTTGTCGGCACCCCGATAGGCAATCTGGGCGACCTTTCGCCACGCGCGGCGCAGACCCTTGCCGACGTCGATTTTATTGCCGCAGAGGATACCCGCGTGACCCTCAAACTGCTGAATAGGTTTGACATTCACACCCCCCTTATCAGCTACCACGACCACAACCGCCTTACCAAAGGAGACTACGTCCTTGACCGCATTATTGCAGGCGAGGACTGCGCCGTTGTCAGCGACGCAGGTATGCCTGCTATCTCCGATCCGGGCGAGGACCTTGTGCGCCTTTGCCGCGAGAGAGGGGTAGAGGTGGTCTCGGTGCCCGGTCCGAGTGCGGTGGTCACCGCTCTCGCTATGTCGGGAATGGACTGCGGCCGCTTTTGCTTCGAGGGCTTCCTCAGTATGAATAAACCGTCGCGGCGCGAGCATCTCAACAGCCTCAGGGGAGAAAAACGCACGATGGTCTTTTACGAGGCTCCCCATAAGCTCAACGCTACCCTTGCCGACTTCCTCGACACCTTCGGAGACAGGCAGATAGCCTTGGTCAAGGAGTTGACCAAGATACACGAAAACGTACACCTGACCACCTTGAAGGCGGCGGTTGAATATTACGCCGAAAATCAGCCCAAGGGGGAGTATGTTCTGGTGGTTGCGGGAGCGCCTGAGGAGG
>JAZTZA010000292.1:0-3417 GCA_045637185.1 Acutalibacteraceae bacterium | reverse complement strand
GTGCTCGTCGTGACAATGTTCACCCTCTGCTTCAAGCTCAAGGGTAGCGTGGGCTATGCCGTGCTCAAGCAATTCCTCCCGCACCTTATCCTTGATAACGTGCGGCTCGCCCTTTGCAACGACGTGCATCGTTGCGAAGTTACTATGCCCGTCCATACTCCAGATATGGATATGGTGAACGTCAAGCACTCCGTCAATCTCCACGAGATGCTCTCGTAACTCTCCTACATCAATTCCGCGCGGTGTCCTCTCAAGAAACAGGTCGAGTGCAGCCTTCAGGTTTCGGATAGCGTTTATGAAGATGAACACCGCCACGCCAATCGACATTATCGGGTCGATTACGGCAAGGTCGGTAAACCGCATCACAACGGCGCCAACCAACACGACCGCCCAACCGAGCACGTCCTCAAGCATATGCAGGTTGACCGCCTTTTGATTTAAGGAGTCGCCCTCGCGTGTGAACAATGCCGCCGCAAAATTAACGCAGACACCGACGACGGCAAATATGATCATACCGTTGTAGTCGATCTCGGTGGGATTCAAAATTCTGCCGACCGCGTTATACACCACCACAGCCGAGCCGAATAGAAGTATCAAGGTGGTTATCACGCTGCCGATGACCGAATATCTGACATACCCGTAGGTAAATTTGTCGTCAGGCTGTCTCTTACTCTTCTTTTCAAGTAAAAAGGATATGCCGATGCTTGCCGCATCGCCGACATCGTGTACCGCATCGGAAATGATGGCCACACTGCCCGTAAAGACGCCGCCGACAAACTCAAACACCGAGAAGGCGAGATTAAGAATGAAAGCAATCAAAATATTCTTTTCGGTTTTCATACGGAACCTCCTTGAGTTTCGATTCAAAACGACCCAAGACATCGCAAGATATCTTGGGTCGTTATCACCTTTTAATCCAGACTTTTCATCGTGGGGAAGAGCAAAACGTCGCGGATAGCGGGCGAGTTGGTCAACAGCATAACCAGTCGGTCGATGCCGTAACCGATACCGCCTGTGGGGGGCATACCGTGACTGAGTGCGTTGAGGAAGTCCTCGTCGGTATGGTTGGCCTCCTCGTCGCCTGCTGCGAGCAGTTTCTCCTGCTCCTCGAAGCGCTGACGCTGATCGATGGGGTCATTCAGCTCGGAGTAGGCGTTGCACATCTCCCAGCCGTTGATAAACAGCTCGAAGCGCTCAACGTAATCGGGATCCTCGGGCTTGCGCTTGGTAAGGGGCGAGATCTCGACGGGGTGGTCCATAATAAAGGTAGGCTGGATCAAATGCTCCTCGACATACTCCTCGAAGAACAGGTTAAGAATGTCGCCCCTCTTATGACGTGCCTCGTACTCGACGTGATGCTCATCGGCAAGCTTCTTTGCCTCTTCATCGGTCGTGACCTCGGAGAAGTCGACATTGGCATACTTCTTGACCGCGTCGATCATAGTCAGCCGCTCAAACGGCTTGGAGAAATCGATCTGATGCTCGCCGTAGGGGAAGGTCAGCGAGCCGCAGACCTCCTGCGCGAGATAGCGGAACATATCCTCGGTCAAGTCCATCATACCGAAGTAATCGGTATAGGCCTGATAAAGCTCCATCAGGGTGAACTCGGGATTATGGCGGGTATCGACACCTTCGTTACGGAAAACGCGGCCGATCTCAAACACCTTTTCAAGTCCGCCGACGATCAAACGCTTGAGGTAAAGCTCAAGAGATATACGCAGTTTAACATCCTCGTCGAGCGCGTTGAAATGGGTCTCGAAGGGACGGGCGGCGGCACCGCCTGCGTTGGAGACCAGCATAGGAGTCTCGACCTCGAGGAAGCCGCGCTCATCAAGGAAGCGGCGGATATTGCTGATGATCTGCGAACGCTTGACAAAGGTGTCCTTGACGTCCTGATTCATAATAAGGTCAACGTAGCGCTGACGGTAACGCATATCGGTATTGGTCAGGCCGTGGAACTTCTCGGGCAGGATCTGCAGGCTCTTGGAAAGCAGGGTCACGCTTGCGGCGTGAACACTGATCTCGCCCGTCTTGGTGCGGAAGACCTCACCCGTGATTCCGACGATGTCGCCGACGTCAAGGCGCTTGAAATCCTTATACTCGTCCTCGCCGATGCTGTCGCGTGCGACATAGGCCTGAATGTTGCCCTTGAGGTCCTGAACGTTACAGAAAGAGGCCTTTCCCATAACACGCTTGGACATCATTCTACCCGCAACGGTGACCGTTTTACCCTCAAGCGACTCGAAGTTATCCTTAACCTCGGTGCTGTGATGGGTAACGTCAAACTTTGTGATCTTGAACGGGTCCTTGCCCGCCTGCTGAAGCTCCGCAAGCTTCTCATGACGAACCCTGATAAGCTCGTTGACGTCCTGCTGCGGTGCCTGTGATACCTTTTGCTCCATTTCTCACACTTCCTTAAAAGAAAGGCGGGATCCGACTGTGTGATCCCGCCGTTTAGATTACTTGGAAATCTCGAGGACCTTGAACTTAAGCTCTCCCGAGGGGGTCTCCGCCACGACGGTAGCTCCGACCTTTTTACCGATCAAGGCCGCACCGATGGGAGATTCGTCCGAAATTGCACCGTTCATCGGGTCTGCCTCAGCGGAGCCCACCAGAACGATATCCAGTACCTCGTCCATTTCGATGTCGCGCAGCTTGACCTTTGAGCCAAAGCCGATCTTATTTGCACCCGAGGCATCCTCTTCAACGATGACGGCGTTCTTGACCATCATCTCGAGCTCGGCGATGCGCGCTTCAACGCGGGCCTGCTCGTTCTTTGCCTCGTCATATTCGCTGTTCTCCGAGAGGTCACCGAAGGAACGCGCTACCTTGATCTTCTCCGACACTTCGGCACGGGTCACGGTTTTGAGACGGTCAAGCTCCTCTTCCAAACGCTTAAGGCCATCCACGGTAAACTTAAACTGTTTAACAGCCATTTCGATACACTCCGTTTCTCCGCCCGAAAAGGCGGCACCCTGCATCTTTCACAGCAGGGCAATAATACTATTATTATAATAACTTGCTCAGCTACTGTCAAGTACCAAAACATCGACACAGCTGCTGTAAGGGCACCCTTTTCCCTTCCAAGACCACACTATGAGGCAGTATGGACGCAACGTCGCGGAAAACGCCCTCAGAACGAAAGGCGGTAAGCAGTTCAAACAGGCCGTATTTTTCGACCGTTTGATCATCAAAGGGTGAACGCACGCATCCGTCGTCAAGGGTGCAACCCCCTCGGCTGTCGGCGGTAAAAAGCAGGCGAGGCCTTTCAATCGCGCCGAAGCCGCTCAGCCCGTCGGGTGCTATTACGGTGGGGCAACCCGGCACTCCCAAGCCTCTCTCGGTTATCATCGCGGCGGCTCCAAGTCGGATCGTAGCCATGTCGTTCTGTGAGCCAAGGAGTTGCAGACCAACTTT
>JAZTZA010000291.1:0-2555 GCA_045637185.1 Acutalibacteraceae bacterium | reverse complement strand
AGTTCTTTGACTTGACCTAACTTTACCGAATCAAGCAAAACCAATACATCAAACAGCTCTACATCAATTTTGAGTGCCTTTAATCTGACGATTGCATTGGGTATAGAATCAGAATGTAAGGTTGAAATAAATCTTACTCCGCTTGACATACAGGCCTGCAAACTGTCTGAATCGTCCGAGATCTCATCAAAGGCAATAATCTGCGGATTAAAATACTTAAGCAACGCCTGAACGGCAAAGGCTTTGTTTATATCGGTCATAACGTCAACGTTATATCCTAGGTCAAAGGCTGACCCGTCCTTGTTCATTGCGGCAATCTCACCGCGTTCGTCGGCCACCGATACTCTGAATCCACGACACGAATATTGTCTTACCATATCCCTGAGCATCGTTGTTTTCCCTGAACCCGGAGAGCCTATCAGCAGGATGTTTAGAGGTCCTTGTCCGACGCTTTCAATAACGGGCTTGGAACAACACTCCACCTGATTGGCAATTCTAATGTTTACCGAAGTGTAGCATCGCAAATTTCCGTTTTGAAAATCGCTGAAGCAACCGCATACTCCTGCTCTGCAACCGTTTTTAAGCGACAGATAACCGTTGCGCAGCTGACCTTCATATGAATAAATAGAGCCATCGCACATTTTCGATACGGTTTTAAGAACATCGTTATATGTAACTGTGTAGCAATTTCCGTCCGGCATATATGACACTGTACCGCCCGACCTAACAAATACTGACTTATTACAGACGGTCAGCGCGAGCGGCATATCGACCCTTAAACGTATCTCCTGCACACCATCCTGTATTGTTTTTGGCATAAGTTTAAGCATCGACAGAATTGGGTCATCAAAAGCATAGAGAATATCACAAAAAGCAGACATCTTGTCCCTCCTCGATATAAACTATGTCCGACGTCACACATATAGAACAATGAATATTTTTGTTGCATTCTGATTTGTAAATTGTTATAATGTAAAATAAGAATATCCGTATTGGAGGTTCATTATGTCCGCAAACGGAAGGTTTAAGAAATCCTTATTTGGATTCAGGAAGTCAAGCGTGCTCAACTATATCGAAGAATATCAGGCTGAGTACATTGCAAAGGCTGAAGAAGACGAAAATAAAATAGGCCAATTGACCGAGCAGCTCTCTGAACTTGAGCAACAGTACAAGCAGGCGGTTGAGATCAATCTTGCCCTCGAAGGCAAGCTGACCGAATGTGAGTCTGCCATCGTCGAGCTTTCCGCTATGGCGCATCAGCTTCAGTGCGAGGTCGATAATAACAAAAATCTACACGAGAAGATTGGCAACGTCTACGTTGAGGCTAAGGCCGACGCAAAGCAAATCGTTGATAACGCTTCGGACAATGCGCGCGATATTATTAAGACTGCCGACCGCTCGGCCGGATTCACCGCCGCACAGATTGAAACCACAGTCGAGGATCTGACCTCCATCCGCTCCGACCTTGAGAGGTCGGTAAAATCCTTTAACGACCGCATCAAGCAGATAAACTCTACACTCAGCGAGGTTAAATCTAAGCTTTCTAATCACAAGGCAAAAAATCCCGTCACCGACGACGAGCTTGCCGCAATGGGAATTCTGCCCTTTTCAAAATAATCAGCAAATTCTCCTTTACAATTTTCGACATTCGTGATATAATCACAAACAGATTGAACATTCAAAAATCCTTAGATCTTCGATTACGATAACACAACTAACAGAACAGTAAAAAGTTACTGGCAAGGTTGCTCGTTTAAGTTTCGACCCAAGTTTTCTAACACCTTGCCGTATATGGCAAGGTGTTTTTTGGTTATTAAGGTACCCACCCCTTTTAACAATATTAAAATCACGGAGGAGTAAAAAATGAAATTGGTCTACAACGTAGAAGACAAGCCTAAGTTTGGGCAGCTTATTGTCTTCGCATTCCAGCAGTTGCTTGCTATCCTTGCGGCTACCATTGCTGTTCCCTCAATCGTAGGAAACGGTATGTCGCAGTCCGCCGCCCTCTTTGGCGCCGGTGTCGGCACTTTGGTCTATCAGCTCTTCACAAAATTTAAGAGCCCCGTTTTCCTTGGCTCGTCCTTTGCTTTCCTCGGCTCGATGTTCGCCGCCTTCGCAGGCGCCGCATCGGTTGCCGCCGGTTACGCAGGCATCATCATCGGTGCTGCCTTTGCAGGACTCGTTTATGTTGTTATCGCCCTCGTAGTTAAGTTCGCAGGCGTTGGCTGGATCAACAAACTTATGCCTGCCGTAGTTATCGGACCCACCGTCGCCCTTATCGGTCTTTCCCTCGCAGGAAACGCCGTCAGCGACTCGCTCGCAGGCGCATACGACGCAGGTGCAGGCGCTTTTGTAATGAACACTCACGTATGGGTTTGCTTGATTTGCGCTCTTGTTACTATGATCACCGTAATGATCTGCTCCGTTTTCGGCAAGAAGATGGTTAAGCTTATCCCCTTCATTATCGGTATTCTTGCAGGATATGTAGTTGCTACTATCTTCACCCTCATCGGTTACGCTACCGGAAACGAGGCTCTTCAGGTTATCAACTTCGC
>JAZTZA010000290.1:0-3472 GCA_045637185.1 Acutalibacteraceae bacterium | reverse complement strand
GTCACATCCCGTTCGCCGCTTAAACAGGCAGTTGACCAAATGCAAAATCGGAAAAGGCGGCAGGCGGTAGTCCCTTTTCAGCACGTGGGCAAGCTGACGCCAAGCCGACGTGTAGCCACAGTCGGCAACTATGCCCGCCACATTGTCGGGCAGGCCGTATTCCACCGACATTATCACCGAGGTACATCCCATCGACACACCTGCAAGGATTATCGGCATTTGGTCACCGAACCGCTCTCGCACCCAATTCGCCCAACTGCTGACGTCCCTGCTCTCCTTGATGCCGAAGGTGATTATATTGCCCTCGCTGTTTCCGCAGGCTCGCTGTTCGATCACAACGAGGTTGGACCCCTGCTCGTAAAAGAACCTGAAGGCGCAGCTGAAATCAAGGAAGCCCCTCGACCGATATCCGTGGCACATCAAAACGGTGCCCCTCGCATTCTCCTGCTCCACCACCCACGCAAAAAGCCTGAGCCCGTCGACCGACTCGATGAGAGCCGTGTCGGTGGCCTTCTCCTGCAGCCACTCAATGCCCTCGGTTATCTGCTCAAGATAGGCGCCCCACGGCTTGCCGATGGTGTTGATGTCGGCGTGCTCCTCTTTGTTGCGCAAGAAGGCGATGCGGTAAAATCTGCCGATCACCGCCGCGGTCAACTCTGCAAGAAGGCCGACCGCCGCCACTATCCACAAGACGATGTCCACATCGCCGCCTCCTCGAAAAAGTTTGATGCTACTGCTTTACGGCGCCGCCCGTTACTCCGCTGACATAGTATCTTTGCAGTATCATAAAGAGCAAAGTAATGGGAATGGCGACCAGCACCGCGCCTGCGCAAAATCTTGTAAAATAACGATAGATGTTCTCTCGCGAGAGCATTTGATAGAGCCCCAACGCAACGGTAAAATTGTCGTAGTTATCCTTCATAATGACGCTGACAAAGATGAAGTCGGCCCAAGGCGCGATAAAGGAGGTCAGGGCGGTGTATACGATGATGGGCTTGGAAAGAGGCAGGATTATCTTCCAGAATATCTGGTTTTTGTCGGCACCGTCGATGGTTGCCGCCTCGTCAAGCGAGCGCGGAATGGTATCGAAGAAGCCTTTTGCAACGAAGTAGCCGAGGGCACTCGATGCCGAATAGACCAACACCAAGGAAAACAAGGACTGGGCAAGTCCTATCACCTTGAGCAGATGGTAGACCGCCACCATCGACATAAAGCCGGGGAACATTCCGAGTATCAGTCCCAAATTCATAAATTTCGCTCGGGACGGAAATCTCAGTCGGCTGAAAGCGTAGCTTATCATCAATATCATTATGGTCGAGATAAGGCAGGACACCACCGCCACCAAAAAGGTATTGGCATACCACCGAGGATAGTTAAAGAGAGAGGTGTCGGTGAAAAGCAGTTTGTAGTTGTCGAGGGTGTACTCCTTGGGAAGCAGATAGGTAGTGTAGGCACCTGCCTCTTTTCGCAGGGAGAGAATGAACAGGTAAACTATCGGGGTTATCCATATCAGAGCCAGCACCGTCAGCAAGCCGTATACGGCGGCATTGGTGAGCTTTTTGCGAAGTGAATAGCTCTTTATCACGAAAACTGCTCCTCCTTTTTGACGGCGGCTGAATTGTTGTAAACGATAATGGACATCAGGGCGGTTATGACAAAGACGACGATGCCGATGACTGCCGCAAGGTTATAATTCTGCTCCTGCACCGTCTGCTTATAAAGCCAGGTCACCAAGAGGTCGGTCTTACCCGCCTGATAGTAGTCAAGGGTAAGAGGGCCGCCCCCTGTCAGCAGGTATATCACGTTGAAGTTGTTGATATTTCCGACGAACTGGGTGATAAGGTAAGGGGTAGTGACAAAGAGCATATAGGGCAGGGTTATCTTGAAGAAGGTCTGAACGGGGGTCGCCCCGTCGATGCGGGCCGCCTCATACAGATCCTCGGGGATGTTGAGCAGTATTCCGCTCGTTATCAGCATCGAATAGGGTATGCCGATCCACATATTTACGGCGATAACGCTTATTCGCGCCAAGGTCGCATTGCTCAAAAAGCCTATCGGCTCGCTTGTCAGCCCGATACTCTCAAGCAGGACGTTCAGCGCACCCTGATCGTGCAAAAGCTGGCTCATCAGCATCAGGGTGACAAACTGCGGAACGGCTATCGTAATGATAAAGATGAGCCGCCACATCTTCTTGAACCTGATACCCTTTTTGTTGATGAGCAGAGCGAGTATCATACCGAGGATATAGTTTGTAAAGGTGGCAAAGAGTGCCCACACCAGTGTCCAGCCGAGCAGGTGCAGGAAGGTGTAGCTTATCTTCGGATTGGAGCCGAAGATATCCTTGAAGTTTTCAAGTCCCACCCAGGTGAAGAGGTTGCCCGGCGGCTGATGGGCCTTATCGTAGTTGGTGAAGGCCATCAGCACCATAAATACAAGTGGCAAGAGGGTGAAAACACCGACAAGCAGGCTTGGCAGGGTCAAGAGGGTTGCGTGGTAATTTTTGCCGAGCAGTTCTCTCAGGTCCTGCGAAGTGGTGGGCAGCCTGGTGCCGTTTCGCCGCATCAGGCAGGTGCATAAGGCCGCTCTCACCGAGGCCACCCACAGTATCGCGAAGATGACGGTCAGCACGATGGTGACGGTGCCGAAGAGCAATATCTCCATCGAGTTGTCGCCTGCGGTGTAGACGTATATTCCCGTTGCCTCGTCGAAGACCCTGTCCTGCGTCTGCGTACCGAGGGTGGTGAACTTGGCAAGGTAGCCTGCGCCGAAGAAGAGCATATACAGTATATAGCCTACCTGCACCGCCAAAAAGCAGATGCCGCGGCCTATCTGTCGGCGCACGAAACCGTAAAAGCCCATTATTACGAAACTGACCCTTGTAGCCCAATCTCCATAAAGCATCGCCTTGCCGACGTCCGACAGCGCAACCGCAACCGAGGTAACGATGGCCACTACGAAGCGCCATATCAGCGAGGCACCCTTTGCCACCGCTTTGGGCAGGGCAAGCAGCACACGGCCCAAGGATGACGCAGTTTTTTCAGCGTGACTTTTGGAGCCCTTTACAATATCCATTGGTCCGCTCCTTTCCGATGGCAATTATTGGGCTGTAATATCAGCCACCATACTGTCAAGCAAGGCCTGAACAGATTTTGAATAGTCCTTGGTCTCGATTGCGGTGCCGAAGGCCTCAACGGGACTCCAGAAGGTGCTCTTGATTCCCCTTTGGGACACGCCGAACTCGTTTTGCTTGGCAAGGGCGGCAAGGGCGATATTGTTCTTTACCTTGTCGCTCTGTGCGGCCTCTGCGTTGGCAGGGCCAAGCTCGCGCTCTTCAAAGCGGAGAAGCTGATTGTCCTCGTTGGTCAGCCACTCGGCAAGCTTCATCGCCTCAAGGGGCTGTTTTGTGCCCGAATTTACGCCGAGGATCTTGTAGCCTGCGTAGCTTTTAAGCTGCAACTGCTGACCGCCGATA
>JAZTZA010000289.1:0-1709 GCA_045637185.1 Acutalibacteraceae bacterium | reverse complement strand
GGATATCGGCACCCATCGAGATCAGGAAGTTGGCAAGGTCAACGATGTGCGGCTCCTTGGCGGGATTCTCAATGGTGGTCAGGCCGCGAGCCTTGACCGCCGCAAGCAGAATGTTGACGGTCGCACCGACCGAAACCTTGTCAAGATAGACCTGTCCGCCGATGAGATGGGGAGCATCGCAATCAACCATACCCGTGGCATACTTGACCTCGGCACCAAGAGCCTCGAAGCCTTTGATGTGCAGGTCGATGGGACGACCGCCGAAGTCGCATCCGCCCGGAGGTGCGACCCTCGCTTTTGAAAAACGTCCGAGCATAGCCCCGAGGAAATAACTGCTGGCACGAAGCTTCTTGGTCATTTCGAGGGGAACGATGTGCGAGCGTATGTTGCGGGGATCGATCTCGTAGGTCGATTTGTTTATCATTTTTATATCTGCGCCGAGTTCATACAGGATGTGTATCAATTCGTTGACATCGCTGATGTTCGGCACGTTTTCGATGCGGCAGACCTCGTCACAGAGAATGGTCGCAGGAATGATGGCAACAGCGGCATTTTTTGCACCGCTGATGGTAACAGTTCCGTTGAGCGACCTGCCGCCCTTTATAACATATTTTTCCAAGTTCTCAACTCCCGTGTGTTGATGATCTCAGGGTCAAAAATCTGTATTTAGTAGCACACAGACTTATTATAACACCATATTTGCTAAAATGGAAGAAAAAATTATGGAATTATGATTATTGTTTTTTCGCCCACGAATCCTTGAGGGGAACGGTGCGGTTAAATACAGGATGCTCGGGAGTCGAATCGGGATCGATGCAGAAATATCCCTGACGCATAAACTGGAAGGTTTCGCCTGCCGTTCTGTTGGCAAGATCCTTCTCGATCTTGCAGTTGGAAACGATTTCCATTGAATTGGGGTTGAGATTTTCCGAGAAATCGCCGACACCCTCTTCGTCGGAGGGGTTTTCAACGAGGAAGAGACGGTCGTAGAGACGAACCTCAGCATCAACGCAGTTGTCGGCGCTGACCCAATGGATAGTGCCCTTGACCTTGCGACCGTCAGGAGCGTTGCCGCCCTTGGTTTCGGGGTCATAACTGCAATGGACGCGGACGACCTCGCCCTTTTCATCCTTCTCGCAGGAGAGATAACGCACAAAGTACGCACCCTTCAGGCGAACCTCTTTGTCGGGGCAGAGGCGGAAGTAGCCCTTGGGCGGCTCCTCGCAGAAATCGTCGCGCTCAATGAAAATGTGCTTGCTGAAGACAACATCCCTTGTGCCAAGCTCAGGCTTGTTGGGATTTATGTCAACCGAAATGATCTCGGTCTGACCCTCGGGATAGTTGTCGATGACAACTTCGATGGGGCGAACTACCGCCATCGCGCGCTCAGCATTAAGGTTGAGGTCATCGCGCACGCAGGACTCAAGCAGAGCGTAGTCGATGACGCTGTAAGCCTTGGAAACGCCGATCTTCTCGCAGAAATCGCGAATCGCGGCGGCAGGATAACCGCGCCTGCGCATACCGCAAAGGGTGGCCATACGCGGATCGTCCCAACCCGAAACAAGACCGTCGTTTACGAGCTTAAGGCACTTGCGCTTGCTGGTCAGGGTGTAGTTGACGTTCATACGCGCAAATTCGATCTGACGGGGCGGGGTAGGAATATTAAGCTCCTCGAGGAACCAGTTGTAGAGGGGACGGTGGTTCTCAAA
>JAZTZA010000288.1:0-3762 GCA_045637185.1 Acutalibacteraceae bacterium | reverse complement strand
CTCCCTGCTGGTCGGCACCATCCTCGGCACACTCGGCTCTCAGCTCGGCTGGGACATCCTTGTCAAGATCGGTGATTTTGCAAAGGCGGTCGACGGTGTCGCTATGGCTGTCGCCATCGGTTATGCTCTGCATTGTCCGCCTCTCGTTCTCTTCTCGCTCTGCTCGGTCGGGTATGCCGCCGATGTCTTGGGCGGTGCAGGCGGTCCGCTTGCAGTTTTGCTTGTCACCTGCGTGGCCGCTGAGTGCGGCAAGGCGGTCAGCAAGGAGACACCCGTTGACATACTCGTTACTCCCCTGACCACCATCATCGTCGGCTCCCTGCTTTCCATCGGTTGCGCTCCCTACATCGGAATGGCCGCCTCCTCGGTCGGCAACGCGATCATGTGGGCAACCGAGCTCCATCCCTTCCTTATGGGCATTCTCGTTTCGGTCATGGTCGGTATCGCTCTGACCCTCCCCATCAGCAGTGCCGCTATCTGTGCCGCGCTGGGCCTGACCGGCCTTGCAGGCGGTGCCGCCGTCGCAGGCTGCTGTGCCCAGATGATAGGCTTCGCCGTTATCAGCTTCCGCGAAAACAAATGGAGTGGACTGCTTTCTCAGGGACTCGGCACAAGTATGCTCCAGATGGGCAACATCGTGCGCAATCCTCGTATCTGGATAGCCCCCACCCTTGCCTCCGCCATTACAGGCCCCTTGGCCACCTGCCTGTTCAAGCTGCAGATGAACGGCGCTCCCGTTTCATCGGGTATGGGTACCTGCGGTCTTGTCGGACAGATCGGCGTATATACCGGCTGGGTCGACGATATTGCGGCAGGCACCAAGGATGCCATCACCGCTATGGATTGGATCGGACTCATCCTTATCTGCTTCGTCCTTCCCGCTCTGCTCAGCCTTGCTTTCGACTTTGTCGTGCGCAAGCTCGGTTGGGTCAAGGACGGCGATATGAAGCTTGATGTGTAATACTTAGTAGAAAAACACCCGAAAGGCAGTTGCCTTTCGGGTGTTTTTTTGTCTTACTGAATCAGGACTTTTTGGTAAGCTTCAGCGGATAAACGTACTGCAACGCTTCCATATCGCCTTCTGCGCGGTCCTTCAAATCGCGGAAATCATATCTCTCGGTCAGAGTGAGGGTATCCCCCTCAAGAGTAAAGGTATCGTAGGCATCAAGGTCAAGCTTGCCGTCCTCGTCAAAGAAAAGGTATAATTGGTCATCCTTCACTCGATAGGGCCCCACAGTAACCGATTCCTCATCGTCGACAAACAGCTCAGCCAGCATCTCCTGCGGCTTTTTACCGTTGACCTCCTCGTACTTTGCCTCGTATTCCTCCATCGTCATATTAAGCGCCTTGGCCTGCTCCTCGAGGTAGTCGTATATGCGGTCGGTGATGGTGGTCATACACTCGTCAAAGGAGTCATCCTCCATTCCTGCGGAGTAGGTGCCGTCGGCATTGAAAACAATGTAAAACTCCATCTCAAGTCCCTTGAACCACTCCAGTTGCTCGCCCATATCCTCCTTTTCATCCTCGCTTAAAGTTCCGAGGGCAAGCTTCTCGTAGGAGACAGTTCCCTCCCATCTGCCGACAAGCTCGTTTTCGGCGGTGCAGGCAGTTGCCGACAACATCATAACCGCGCACAAAAGTAAACCTAAAACTGTTTTTAACATCTTCATTTTCTTTTCCTCCTAATGCTTTTGCTGGCGCATCCAGATCTTCATCACGAGTCGGTGGGGCAACAGTTTCACAAGCCGCACCTGCCACCTTACAGGCGCGCCGTGGATGGAGACGTCCTTTTTGCCGCGCTCCATATCGCGAATAGCGGTGCGCACCACGTCGGCCGCCTCGTAGACAACGTTGAAGTAGGTCACCGCGCTGTCGCTGGTGGTTTCGGCGCGGTCGAAAAACTCGGTACGCACCCAACCGGGACAGACCGCCATGACCCGAATTCCGCGGGGCTTGAGTTCGACGTTGAGTCCACGTGAGTAGCTCAGCACGAAGGCTTTGGTGGCGGCGTAGACGTTGAGGTAGGGCACAGGCTGAAAGGCAGAGAGGGAGTCAAGCTGAAGAACGCAGGAGCCCCGTTGCATATAGGGCAGTACCGTTTCAGTGACCGCGACAAGCGCCTTGGCGTTGAGGTCGATCATATTCATACTGTCGTTGAGAGGGACATCCTCGTAGGTGCCGAACTTTCCGAAGCCGCCCGCATTAACAAGGGTCTTGACTTCGGGAGCAAATTCCTTTAACATCTCCTGCAACTTCTCAAGGCTTGCAGGCAGGGTCAGATCCATCGCAAGCGGACGGACGCAGGGTACCTGCTCCTTTAACTCAAGCAGTCGGTCCTCTCGGCGCGCGATGGCCCATATCTCGTCATAATTTTCCTTCTTAGCAAGCTGAACGACGAACTCCCTGCCCATTCCCGAGCTGGCACCCGTCACGATAGCAATTTTCACGGCAACGCCCTCCTTTTATGCAGAAATTATACCACCTGCGCCTGCTAATTTCAAGAAGCATCTGTTCACAGGGGTAAAAGTGTGGTATAATGAAGTTATATAATGAAAGGTGGCGATAACTGTGCAGATATTCATCGATGCCGACGGCTGTCCCGTGGTGCATATCACCGTCAGGATGGCCGAACAACATTCCATCCCCTGCACAGTTGTCTGCGACTCGGCCCACCTGTTCAACCTCGACGGTGTCAGGGTGATAACCGTCGACAAGGGTGCCGACAGCGCCGATTTTGCCCTTGTAAACCTCTGCCAAAAGGGCGACGTCGTCGTGACTCAGGACTACGGACTTGCCGCGATGTGCCTTGCCAAAGGGGCGAGGGCGATAAATCAAAACGGAATGATATACTCCGACTCGAACATTTCTCAGCTTCTTGACTCGCGCTACCTCTCCAAAAAGGCTCGCCGCGCGGGTCAGCGGCTCAAAGGGCCGAGAAAGCGCATCGCCGAGGACGACAAGTCCTTTACCGACTCTCTTTTGAAGCTGCTTGGCGAGGGGGCAGGCAACCTATGACCCTCAAGCAGAAGCGGTGGGTGACTTTCGCCGTTATAAACGGCCTTGTTTTGCTGTGCATCCCGCTTTACCACCTCTATATACATAAGTTTTTGCCACTTTTTCCCGACCTTATGACCAAATGGGCGGGGGTGCAATTTATGCACCTCTACTGTACCGGTTGCGGCGGTACAAGGGCAATCGGCGCACTTTTAAGATGCGATATCCTAAATGCCTTCAGGCTCAATCCCTTCGTACCGATCGCCGCAATTCTTTTTATCTGCTACGACCTTCGCGCCGTAATTGCCATCGTGCGCGGCGAAAAATTGGTCGTAAAGGTACATAATGCTGTGTGGATATCGGTGGCAGTCTTTCTGATACTAATGACGGCGGCGAGAAACATCGCACTCGTCCGCTTCGGCTACGACCCCATCGGCGACCTGATAGCATATTGGCATTAGCCGAATGGCAAGCATCACCGCTTGACCTGAGGGCCTGCGGTGTGGTATACTAATGCAAATCAAAGCAAAGGATGTGTTCGGCGTGGGCAACGCTTGGAAGCATTTTAGAACGATAACGCGGCACCGCCACGCCGTTATCAAGCATTGTCGCAAGGCAGGGATTTTTTGGCAGGGGCTTGGGCACGACCTGTCCAAGTACAGCCCGACCGAATTTCTGGCAGGAGTCAGAAATTTTCAAGGTACCCGCAGTCCCAACGAGCAGGAGCGGGAGCAGTACGGTTATTCTTCCGCCTGGATGCACCACAAG
>JAZTZA010000287.1:0-2578 GCA_045637185.1 Acutalibacteraceae bacterium | reverse complement strand
ACTGCCATTCGCGGCGGTCAGCCTATCTACTATTTCATCATCTCGGTAGAGTAAAATCGGTAACGAAAACAGGGTGATCTTTTTGACAGTCAGAAATATCACAACTCTAAAGGGTATCGGCGAGAAGCGCGCCCAACTTTTCTCAAAGTTGGGCGTTGCGGATGTCGGCGCCCTTTTATACTTTTTCCCCCGTGATTACCTCGACCTTTCTGCACCCTGCTCGCCGATAGATGCGCGGTTTGGCGAGGTTTGTGCCGTTCGTGCAACGGTGGCAACCCCCGTTAAAGAGGCCAAAATCCGCAAGGGCATGACCCTCTACCGATTTAACGCGGTCGAGGACGGAATTACCCTTAAAATTACCCTTTTCAACAACCCTTACCTTGCTAAAAAGATCAAGGAAAATCAGGAATACATCTTCTACGGAACCATTACAGGCGGTCTTTTGACACGGGAGATGTCCTCCCCCGACATTCTCACGGTTGACAAGGCTTATATTCGCCCCATCTATCCTGCGACTGCAGGCCTGCCCTCATACCAGATCGAGAGCACCGTCAGGCAGGCGCTTGAGTTTGCCGATGAGATCGAGGATCCTATCCCCCTCTACATACGCAAGCGGTACAACCTGATGCCGATTGCGACGGCGCTGAGGAACATTCATTTTCCCGAGAGCCTTGCTATGCTGAGGACGGCACGGCGCAGGCTGATGTTTCAGGAGATGCTGATGCTCCAATGCGGGCTTCAGTCGATCGGAAGTCGCAACAAAAGCACCGACTCGGTGATTATCGAAAATGATTTTTCCAGAGAATTTTCAGAGCATCTGCCCTTTTCGATGACCGATGCACAGCATCGTGCCGTCAAAGAGGCGGTTACAGATATGCAGAGCGGTCGGCAGATGAACCGCCTGCTTCAAGGTGACGTCGGCTCGGGCAAGACCGCCGTTGCCGCCTCCCTTTGCTATACGGTATGCAAGAACGGGCATCAGGCTGCCCTTATGGCGCCGACCGAGATACTTGCCGAACAGCATCTTGAGTCCTTGCGCGCTCTCTTTGAGGGCACGGGTATAAATATCGCCCTGCTGACAGGCTCGACGACCCAGAAAAAGCGTCAGCAGATACTGTCATCGCTTGAATCGGGTGAGATCGACCTGCTTGTCGGCACCCACGCGATAATTGAAGATTCGGTGGTCTTTTCCAACCTTGCATTAGTCATCACCGATGAGCAACACCGTTTCGGTGTAAAGCAACGCTCCGCCTTGGCGCGCAAATCGCAGGCACCGCACATTCTCGTTATGTCTGCGACACCCATTCCGCGCACACTTGCGCTCATCGTCTATGGCGACCTTGCCATTTCGGTGTTGGACGAGCTTCCAAAGGGCCGTCAGCCCATCGATACCCGTCTTATCACCACCGAAAAACGACCGCTCGCCTTCGACTTTATCAAAAAGCAGCTGGATAAGGGCCGTCAAGCCTACGTCGTGTGTCCTCTTATCGAGGGTAACGACAGCGACCTTGTGCCCGTCTTGGAGTATTTCGAAAAACTGCAGAAGGACACCTTCAAGGACTATCGGCTCGGCCTGCTTCACGGACGTATGAAGTCAAAGGAAAAGGAAGCCGTAATGCGCGGCTTTTCAAGCGGCGAGGTGCAGCTTTTGGTCTCGACAACGGTGGTCGAGGTTGGGGTCGATGTGCCCAACGCTACCGTTATGATGATTGAAAACGCCGACCGATTTGGTCTGTCGCAGTTACATCAGCTCAGAGGCCGAGTCGGCCGCGGGAGCTTCCGCTCATACTGCGTACTCGTTTCCGACGCGCAAAATGACACCTCGCTTGAGAGGTTGAAGGTGCTTTGCGATACCAACGACGGATTTGAGATCGCCGAAGCCGACCTTAAGAGTCGAGGCCCCGGTGATTTCTTCGGCAACCGTCAGCACGGACTGCCTACACTTCGACTTACCGATATGATAAACGACCGCGATGCTCTCGTCTTCACCCAGCAGGTCGCACGGGAAATTTTGGATGCCGACCCCGACCTTTCAAACGAGGAAAATCTGCCCTTGCACAACGCAATCAAGAAAATGTTTGAAGAATTTAAGGGCGGATTAAATTAAGTGTTGAATATTCGGCGAAAATATGAGATAATAATTGGTAATTTGATAACGGAGGACCCTTATGACAGATTGTAAAAAAATTGCCGACCTGATTTTCGGCAAAGATATTAAATCTCCCGATTATTATGAAGAGCTCTATCCCCCGCGCAACCTTTCCGAAGGTCAGCGCGTCACCCGTCTGGCGCCCAGCCCGACAGGTTATCTGCATTTCGGCACCCTCTTCACCTGCCTTGTAAACCGACGCGTTGCCGATGCGTCGGAGGGCCTTTTCTTTGTGCGAATTGAGGATACCGATGCCAAGCGCGAGATCGAGGGCGGTATTGAGGATATTGTCAACGGACTTGTCCGTTACGGAATAAAGATCGACGAGGGCTTTGTCGGTGCTGATGCTACCGCAGGCGAATACGGCCCCTATAAGCAGAGCGACCGCGTCGACATCTATCACTGCTATGCCAAGATGCTTATGGAGCA
>JAZTZA010000286.1:0-5192 GCA_045637185.1 Acutalibacteraceae bacterium | reverse complement strand
ATGCGGTGATTTTCAAGCAGGTCGTCGTCCGATCCGCCGATACCGATCTCGTTGGAGAGTCCCCACACGACGATGGAGGGATGGTTGTAGTTCTGGATGATGAGTTCCTTCATCTGAGAAATAGTGTTCTCTCTGCCGGTGGGCATATGCTTGGAGATATAGGGGATCTCAGCCCAGATGACAAGTCCGCGCTCGTCGCACAGGTCATAGAAATACTGGTCGTGCTGATAGTGCGCAAGGCGAATGGTGGTCGCACCCATCTCGCAGATGAGGTCGATGTCCTCCTCGTGATGCTCGGGAAGCAGGGCGTTACCAAGGCCCCAGCGGTCCTGATGGCGCGATACGCCGCGCAGGGCATACTCCTCGCCGTTGAGGATGAATCCGTTTTCGGCGTCGATCTTGAAGGTGCGGCAACCGAAGCGGGAAGAAATATTATCAATTACCTCGCCGTTTTCGATAAGCTCGATGCGTGCGGTGTAGAGGTAGGGGTCCTTCTTTCCGTGCCAGAGGTGGACCGAGGGGATGCTCAGGGTAACCTGTGTATCGTTGGTGGTGGTTTCGGCAACGGTGTTGCCCTCTGAGTCCTCGATGACATAGTGCAGGTCCTGACCGATGGTTCCGTCGGTGACATAGCAATCGATCTCAACCTCGGCATCTGCGCCCTTGATCTCGGGGGTGATCTTCAGGCCGGGGCCGCCGTAGTAGTCGAGGTCAAAGTGGGAACGGCTTACGCAGATGAGGTTTACATCGCGGTAAAGTCCGCCGTAGAAGGTAAAGTCGGCCATCTGCGGATAAACCGTCTCGTTGGCAGAGTTGTCGACCTTGATGACCAAAAGGTTTACCATATCAAGCGACTCGGTCAGTTCAACGCGCCAAGTAGAATATCCACCGTCGTGCTGAGCGAGCAGCTTGCCGTTGAGATAGACCTCGGCAGAGGAGTTGGCACCCTTTATCTCAAGATAGTACCTGTCGGCAGTCGGCAGGTCGGACTTGTTGAGACTTTTGGCATAGTAGGCGGTGCCGCGATAGTAATCGTTGTCGCCGTCCTGTCCGTCGATGGCGTTCCATGAATGAGGCAGGTTGACAAAGTCCCACTTGCTCGATATCTCGGTAGGCAGAGCATCGGCGAGCTTTGTGAACGCCCATTTTTGATTAAGATTAAGAATTGTTCTCATTGGTTTACCTCCTGTGGAATTGTTGCTATTTTAACAGTATCACCCCGCCGGAAAACCGACAGGGTGATACGGCTGTTACTTATTTAATTAGATTGCGCTTATTCGGCGACAGGCTCGGCGGCATTTGCAGTACGGCGCTCTGCCAGCTCGGTGTTCATAACGTCCATCGTCTTCTTATCGAGGTTGTAGATAACGGCGATGCCGATGAACTGCATAACAGCGCTGAAGAGGTAGAGTCCTGCGACCAGCCAACACATATTATATGAAGTGGCGGCAGACTGTCCTGAGGTGCCGAGATCGGAAACATAGCCCAAAGCACCCATCATCAGCAGTACGATAGAGGGTCCGACGCCCTGAGCAAGCTTACGGAAGAAGGAGTGCAGAGAATATACGGTGCCCTCCTCGCGCTTGCCCGTCTTCCACTCATTGTAGTCGATAGCGTCGGCCATCAGAGCCCAGGATACGCAGGTGTAAACACCCATACCGAGACCAAAGATGACAAGACCGACCAAATAGAGGATCATCGACAGGCTCTTGTCAGGAACAAGCGGGAAGACCAGCATAAACAGGCCGCCGACAAGGGATACAATGGTGCCTGCGACCGAGGCTTCCTTCTTGCCGAACTTATTGACTATCTTCTTAATAAAGGGCATAAACAGGAACATCGGTAAAAATCCGACCATCTGTACAACACCGGAAAGCTGAGCCATTCCGAAGTAGGTAGCGAACATAATGGTAACGGCGGTGGTGGCAGCATTCATACCAAGGAACATTCCCATTGCGGCAAGGGTAGCACCGACAGCGGGACGGTTCTTGAGGAAGTTGCCGAACGCGCTTATAACGTTGAACTTCTCAGACTCGTTGGTCTTGACGGTATTCTCGTCAACACGAACAGTAATGGTCTTGATCATAAACAGGAAGGCAACGAAGCCGAGCACACCCATCAGCAAAGCCGCCCAGAAGACACGCTCGCCGAGAAGGGTCTCTACCTGAACGCCGGTTTCGGGGTTCAGGATAGGCTTGCCGTCTGCATCGAACTCCTTGCGCCAGATGAGCATCGGCAAAATTATAGAGGGAAGAATGTTGCCTACCATCGAGCCGATAGAACGCCAGGTGGACAACTGAGCGCGCTCACCTGCGTCCTCGGTGACCAAGGAAAGCATCGAACCGTAGGGAACGTTGGCGATGGTGTAGCAGGCATCCCAAAGAATATAGCCTACGATGAAGAGGATCGCCTTAATAACAGTAGAAGCATTCGGGAAGGGCAGGAAGACAGCCGCTCCCGCTACAAGCAGTCCGCAAGCTCCGATAAGTATGTAGGTTTTGAACTTGCCCATCTTGTACTTTCTGCGGTCGGCGTCGATCATTGAGCCGATCATCGGATCGTTGATGGCGTCCCAGATCTGTACTATCAGCAACAAGGCTGACAGCAGTCCGGTCTCCATCATCATATAAACCAACCAGAAGGTCTGAACGGTGCCCTTCAGTGCAAAACTCATATTGCAGCCGAAGTCGCCGGCGGCATATGCGATCTTATCACGCATGCCAAAGGGGCGTGTTTTGCTGTTCTTTTGCATTTCTACCATCCTCTCTAAGTCCGATAAACAGACTTAATCTATTCTACCAATTTTATGGTACATTCTCATTGTAATTCAATTTATACAATATCGTTAGCACGATTTTACTGTTTTGTTATATTATTTTTATGTTAGAAGGCAAAAACCTGTTGATTATCCGTAAAAAGTGTACTATAATTATCAACAACGAGGGCTTCAATTCACTTTTTTGACAAATTAAGGAAGTTGTGTATGTTTTACAGTCACGAGTTATATTTCCTTCAGCAAATGCTGACCAAATGTCATCTGCAAAGCCGCATCATCGATCCCGCACAGCCGCTCGATGAGGGCTTGGATATGGGCCTGCGCAGGCTTTTCAGCAGCAACGATTATCCCGAGACCTTTTCGGATTTCTTCCCCGCCGTATCCGAAAACACCGTCTACCGACTGGCCGACGTTTTTATGTGCAGGTATGTGTTCCTTCGACTCCCCACATCTGAAAACGAAAACATACTCCTCATCGGTCCCTATATGAATGTTGACATTTCACAACAGCAAATTCTTGAACAGTGCGAGAGGATGTCAATACCCCCGAAAATGTTCGAGCAGTTGAAGGCTTTTTATTCATCCCTTCCCGTAATTCGTGAAGAAGGCTTCCTCTTTGCGATGGTCAACTCATTTGCCGAGTACCTGTGGGGCGGCGCAGACAACTTTGAAAGCGTTGAAGTCAACCGAGAGGATACCGCGGCCTTTGTCTCACGCAATATTGATGACACCCGAAGTTCTAACTCCGTTATGCTCAACATCGCCGCACTTGAGCGACGCTATGAATATGAGAACGAATTGATGTCGGCGGTGTCGCAGGGAAATATACATAGAGCCGAGCGAATAATTTCAGGCTTTTCTTCCCTTGCCTTTGAAAACCGCGTGCCCGACAGACTAAGAAATCTTAAGAACTATTGTATAGTATTAAATACATTATTAAGAAAGGCGGCTGAGAATGGCGGTGTGCATCCCGTTCAGCTTGACAATGTCTCATCCGACCTTGCAAAAAAGCTTGAGAGCATCCACTCTCTTTCCGCTATTCCCGATTTTATGACCGAAACAGTAAAGAGCTACTGCAACCTCGTCAAGCGTCATTCAATAAAGAATTACTCCCCCATCGTTCAAAAGGCCATCATCCGCATACAAAGCGATCTGACCTCTGATCTCAGCCTCAATACAATGGCCAAAACGTGTAACGTCAGTCCGAGCTATTTTTCAAGCCTTTTTAAGAAGGAAACGGGAAAGACCCTGACCAAGTACACCAACGACAAGCGCGTTGCCCTTGCAAAACGGCTGCTCAAGACCACAAATCTGCAGGTCCAGACCATCGCTCAGCACTGCGGAATACTTGATCTGCACTACTTTTGCAGAATATTCAAGGCTTCCGTCGGGAAAACGCCAACAGAATACAAAAACAACCTGTCATTTGATTAAAAACAACTTGTCATTTAATTAAGATTGATTTATAATAATCCACAAAAGGAGATTTGTTTATGCCGATGAAAATGTGTTTCAGGTGGTACGGAGAGGGCAACGATAACATCAAGCTCTCTGACATCAAGCAGATACCGGGTGTTGACGGTATCGTTTGGGCACTCCATCACAAGATGCCCGGCGAGATCTGGGAATTGGATGAGATCGCCGAGGTCAAGCGTCAGTTGGACGAGTACGGCTTCAATATGGACGTGGTCGAGTCGGTCAACGTTCACGACGACATCAAGATCGGCCTGCCCACAAGGGATAAGTACATCGAAAACTACAAGCAGTGCATACGCAACCTCTCCAAGTTCGGTGTAAAGGTCATCTGCTACAACTTTATGCCCATCTTCGACTGGACGAGGAGCGACCTTTTCCACCCCGTCGGTGACGGCTCGACCGCTCTTTTCTATGAGAAGAATATGATTCAGGATGACTACAACGCGATGGCTAAGTACATCCTTGATTTCACCGAGAAGTACAATATGTCCTTTCCCGGTTGGGAGCCCGAGCGTATGGCCAAGCTGGACGCCCTTTTCAAAGCCTACGAGGGTGTCGACCACGAAAAGCTGTGGGCCAACCTCGAGTACTTCCTCAAGGCCATTATGCCGACCTGCCGCGAGTGCGACGTAAAAATGGCGATACATATGGATGATCCCCCGTGGGACATCTTCGGACTTCCGAGGTTGATGGTCAACGAGGAGAACATCGACAGATTTTTGAAGATGGTCGACGACGAGTACAACTGTCTTACCCTCTGCTCAGGCAGTCTTAACGCCAACCCCGACAACAATGTCGCCGACATCGTCAGAAAGCATTGCGACCGCATCGCTTTCGCGCACATCCGTAACATCAAGCACTTCGAAAACGGCGACTTCTCCGAAGCAAGCCACAGGGATTGCGACGGCGAAACGGGTATCCTCGAGATACTCAAGGCCTA
>JAZTZA010000285.1:0-5438 GCA_045637185.1 Acutalibacteraceae bacterium | reverse complement strand
CGCCCTCATCTCCCGCGTCAACAAGCCGGTCTGCTTTACCGTTTCGCGCGTGACTCAGGAGTGCGGCAAGCCGACCGCTCTGCTTTCACGCCGCGACGCTCAGGAGAAATGCGCCGCCGAATACATAGCGCAGCTGCAGGTGGGGGACATCATTCCCGCACGGGTGACCCATCTTGAGAATTTCGGTGCCTTTTGCGACATCGGTTGCGGTGTCATCGCACTTATGCCCATCGATGCCATCAGCGTCTCGCGCATATCCCATCCGCGCGACAGGTTCGTGGCGGGGGACGACATCTATGCCGTCGTGCGCGCCATTGACGAAAACGGCCGCATCTCCCTTTCCCACCGCGAACTGCTCGGAAGCTGGCAACAAAATGCCGACCGCTTTATGCAGGGTCAGACGGTGTCGGGCATCATCCGTACCGTCGAGGACTACGGCGTTTTCGTCGAGCTGACCCCCAACCTCGCAGGCCTTGCCGAGCTGAAATCGGGGGTGATGCCGGGTCAGCAGGCGAGCGTCTACATCAAGTCTATCATTCCCGAAAAAATGAAGATAAAGCTCATCATCATCGACTCCTTTGACGCAAGCTACGATCCGCCGCAGATCGAATATTTCTTCGACGGCGACCACCTCGACAGCTGGCGGTATTCCCCCGAGAGCTGTTCCAAACGCATCGAGACCTCTTTTAACGACGCTTATGCAAAAACTACTTGAAAATCTGTCGATTTATGTTAAAATAGAGTAAAGAATTATAACCGCCGGCTTTCCGCCTGCAGATAGGAGCATAAATATGGCAGATATTGCAGCTTTGAAAAAGGAAAAAGAGGCCCTCGTCGCCAAGCGTGAGGCTATCCGTGAGGAAAATCAGTCCAACTTCGATTACGTTGAGCTTATCAAGGCGAAATCGGTCCTCAAGACCAACGTTATCATCTGGGCGGCGGCCATCGCCCTCGTCGTTATGATCGGCGCGACCCTCGCTGTGTGCCTTATTAAGCCCGATGCCAGCCCGATGCTGATGTGGCTGACCGCCGGTGTGCCCTTTATCGCCGCTATCGCGGTTGCGGTGGTTATCTTCGGACAGCACGAGAAGTATGAAGATATCTATAAGGCCCTTGACCGCGACCTCGCCGACGTCCGCGCGGAGATGTTCAAGCTCAAGCGCGAGATCGAGAAGCTCGACGCCGAGATAGCCGACGCTGAATAACAGCAGGATAAAGTTTAACACCCAAGGTAGCGGTACCTTGGGTGTTTTTTCGTTTGGATTATGATATGATGGTTTTGGTGATAAAAACGGAAACTCAACTGCCAAAAAGAAAATCAACTCGCGGTGGCTACTCGTTGGCGGGGCGGAAGCCCTCGCCTGCGATCTCGCTTGCGTCGGCGAGCATCACGAAGGCGTGCTTGTCGGCCGCTCGGACGGCGCGGTGCAACTTGGCAACCTCGGAACCGCGCACAGCGCACATTACCACGCTGCAATCGGTGCCGCGCCAGCCGCCCTTGGCATCAAGCAGGGTAGCACCGCGCCCGACAATTTCAAATAGCTGTGCCTTCATCTCGTCCGGCTTGTCGGTGACGATAAGGGCCACCTGACCCCGTTGCGCGCCGTAGATGAAGCCGTCGATGACCCTCGATGACACAAAGAGGGTGACGATGGTGTAAAGGGCCGTTTCGACGTCGTTGTAGGCAAGCATTGCGGCGGCCACGACCACTCCGTCAAGCAGTAAAAGCAGGCGGCCTATCGAAAAGAGCGGAAAACGCAGGGAAACCAGCTTGGCAATAATATCAAAGCCGCCGGTGGAGCCGCCCCTCATAAAGACGAGGGCAAGGCTTGCGCCGCCGATGATGCCGCCGTAAAGGGCGGCGAGCAGTCGGTCGCCCGTATAGGCAGGCACGATTTTGGCGGCAATATCGATAAAGACCGACATCAGTATGGTAGAAAAGGCGGTCTTTCGCAGAAAACGCCAGCCGAGCTTGACCCCTGCCCACACGAAAAGGGGCAGGTTGAGCAAAAGGGTAATGAAACCCGTCGGCAGGTCAAGAAGGTAGTTGACTATCGACGCAAGACCTGCCACACCGCCGGGCGAAACGAGGTTGGGAAGCAAAAATGCCTCCAGCGCCACGGCGTACAGGGCGGCGCCAAACGCCATTATTATGTAATCGAGAACCTTGTTTGCGGTGCGTGAGAAAAATTTAGCCATACCAATCCCTCCGTTAAGAATATTATGTCCCGTCCGAAAGTTTGATTTTATCAACAGCGAACGGTGAACCTTTTTCAAGGTTCGCCGTTCTTCTTATACACAACTGATTTTACTTGTTGTTCTGGCTGTTCTGATTGTTGCGGTTCTGGCTGTTGTTCTGGTTGTTGCGGTTCTGGCTGTTCTGATCGTTGCGATTCTGGTTGTTGTTCTGCTGATTGTTACGGTTCTCCATCATTTCTCACCACACTTTCGTTGTGCGGTAATAGTATGAGCAGAACCGTCGGCCGATATGCTAATCTGGTTTTTCTAAAATTTTACAAAATTTTCTCGTATGCCATTCGCTCGCCTGCGACGGTGTAGGTCACCCTTCCGCGCAGGGCAAAGCCGTTTTTCTCGAGCATTCTCTGCATCGAAAGATTGTCCCTGTGGGTGTCGCCGCGGATGGCCTCGACCCCGTACTCGCGGCATCTCTGCTCGATAAAGGCGATCATTTCGCCGCCTATGCCGCGGCCCTTGAACTCCTCGGCAACGGCAACGCGGTGCAAGGTTGCATATTCCCCCTCGCAGAGCCACTCGCCCCCCGTCAGCTTGTCATAGGCGGGCTCGCCCGAGAAGTCGCAGACAAAGGTGGCCTCAAGCCGTCCCTCGTCATCGACGACGACGTAGCATATCCCGTCCTCGACGTCTCCGAAGGCGGTATCAAAATCGGGGCCGCCGACCTGCCACTGATCGATGCCGTTGGCGGCAAAGTATGCACGCGCGCTGTCATAAAGCGCTACTAAACCCTCGATATCCGAATAGGTCGCTTCACGAATACGCACCTGCATCACCCCCGAAAAATTTTTCCTATTTATATTGTAAACTATTTTCTGCCGATTTTCAACCGATGGAAGCAGAAATGTTGAAACCTTTTCTATTTTGTGGTAAAATGGTCCACAGGTCAAACAAGAAAAGAGGCTTTTTATGGCAACACTTAACATAGTAATGGTCGAGCCGCAGATTCCGCAGAATACGGGCAACGTCGCCCGAACCTGCGCCGTAACGGGTGCAAGGCTACATCTTGTCGGCCCGATGGGCTTCAAGATTGACGACCGACAGCTAAAGCGGGCGGGACTCGACTACTGGCACCTGCTCGACATCACCTACTACGACGACCTCGACGACTTTTTCGCCAAAAACGAGGGGGATTTCTACTACTTTTCCTCAAAGGCGCCGCAGGCTCACTCGCAGGTCAGCTACCCCGACGGATGCTATATCTTTTTCGGCGCCGAGACCCACGGCCTGCCCGAGAAATTGCTCCACGACAACCCCGAAAGATGCGTTCGCATCCCGATGATAGAGGGAGCGCGATGCCTCAACCTCTCCAACTCGGTGGCCATCGGCGTATACGAGGTTTTGCGCCAGTGGGACTACCCCCAACTGCAAAATCAGGGCAAATTGACGGCATACGACTGGGAAAGCCATAGCTAAACGATAAACTTTTAACAAAGTTTGTAAAAAGAGGCGATTTTCTCTTGAAAATCGGGCAGAATTATACTAAAATTATAGGTGGTTAATTTTGTTATTATCCGCAGGGCGACCTGCGGCATCACGAAAGGATGTTACGACTATGTCTATGCTCAACAAAAAGACCGTTGACGATATCAACGTCAAGGGCAAGAAGGTTCTTGTTCGCTGCGACTTCAACGTCCCCCTCAAGAACGGCGTCATCACCGATGAAAACCGTATCAATGCCGCTTTGCCGACCATCAAGAAGCTGTTAGCTGACGGCGGTAAGGTCATTCTTTGCTCCCACCTCGGTAAGCCGAAGGGCGAGCCCAAGCCTGAGCTTTCGCTGGCTCCGGTTGCTCAGCGTCTGGCCGAGAAGCTGGGCGTTAAGGTCACCTTTGCCGCTGACGACGAGGTTGTCGGTGCAAATGCCCGTGCCGCTGTTGAAAATATGAATGACGGCGAGGTCGTTCTGCTTCAGAACACCCGTTACCGCGCCGAAGAGACCAAGAACGGCGAGGCTCTCAGCAAGGAGCTTGCCTCCCTGTGCGAAGTATACGTTAACGACGCTTTCGGCGCCGCTCACCGCGCCCACTGCTCCACCGTCGGTGTTACCGAGTATGTTGACAGCTGCGTTGTAGGCTACCTTATGGGCAAGGAGCTTCAGTACCTCGGCAACGCTGTTGAGGATCCCAAGCGTCCCTTCGTCTGCATCCTCGGCGGTGCAAAGGTCGCTGACAAGCTCAACGTTATCGAGAACCTGCTCAACAAGGCCGACACCCTCATCATCGGCGGCGGTATGGCCTACACCTTCCTCGCCGCAAAGGGCTACAACGTCGGTACCTCTCTGGTTGACGAGACCAAGATCGACTACTGCAAGGATATGCTTAAGAAGGCCGAGGAAAAGGGCGTTAAGCTTCTCCTGCCGGTTGACAACGTTGCAACCAAGTCCTTCCCCGATCCCATCGACGCTGACGTAGAGACCACCGTTTTCCCTGCCGACGCCATCGACCCCGCTTATATGGGTCTTGACATCGGACCTGCTACCCGCGAGCTTTTCGCCAACGAGGTAAGGAACGCTAAGACTGTCGTTTGGAACGGACCTATGGGCGTATTTGAGAATCCCAAGCTGGCCGAGGGCACCATTGCCGTTGCAAAGGCCCTCAGCGAGACCGATGCTATCACCATCATCGGCGGCGGCGACTCTGCTGCTGCTGTCAACAACCTCGGCTTCGGTGACAAGATGAGCCACATCTCCACCGGTGGCGGTGCTTCTCTCGAGTTCCTCGAGGGCAAGGAGCTGCCCGGTGTCGCCGCCGCTGACGACAAATAAATCAACCAAACTTAAAAGTTCGGGAGAATATGACGGTCGACCGCGTGTTCTCCCGCTCTCTTTGTAAAGACAGAAAGGAAGTTTTCACAATGAACAAGGCTGTACGTAAGGCCGTTATTGCAGGCAACTGGAAAATGAACAACACCCCCGCCCAGACCACCGCTCTCATCAACGAGATGAAGCCGCTGGTCGCCGATGCCGACTGCGACGTAGTTCTCTGCGTTCCCTTCGTCGACATCGCCGCCGCCATCGAGGCCGCTAAGGGCAGCAACATCAAGATCGGTGCCGAGAACTGCCATTGGGAGAAGAGCGGCGCCTTCACCGGCGAGATCAGCGCTGATATGCTGAGCGCTATGGGCGTTGAGTACGTCATCACCGGACACAGCGAGCGCCGCACCTACTTCGGCGACACCGACGT
>JAZTZA010000284.1:0-7093 GCA_045637185.1 Acutalibacteraceae bacterium | reverse complement strand
GTCACTCGGGTGGAGGGAGAAAAATCCAACCTTGAGGGATATTGCATCCAATGTGCGAAGGACCTTGGCATCAAGCCGGTCAACGATATGCTTGAGAAGATGAATATTCCCCTTGAGGATATCGAGGCGATGACCCAGCAGTTTATGACCGAGATGGGCGATGTCGGCGAGATGGACCTCGACGGCATGGAGCCCGGCGGCGCGCAGGCCTTCCCGTTTTTGCAGAATTTGTTTGGGACGATGGGGGAGGCACCCTCTGAGGAAGGTGGAAAGGAAAAGAAATCCTCGTCCAAGAAGAACCCCAAGGAGAAAAAGAACAAATACCTGTCCACCTATTGCACCAATCTGACCGAAAGGGCCAAAAAAGGCGAACTTGATAATATTATTGGCAGAGATCGCGAGCTTGGCAGAGTGGTGCAGATACTTTCTAGGCGTAGTAAGAATAACCCCTGTCTTATCGGTGAACCCGGTGTTGGTAAAACTGCTATTGCCGAGGGACTTGCCTTGCGCATCGTGTCGGGCGAGGTTCCTGCCCGTCTGGCCGAGAAGCAGGTATATCTTCTTGACCTGACCGCCCTTGTTGCAGGCACCCAGTTCAGAGGGCAGTTTGAAAGCCGTGTTAAAGGCCTTATTGACGAGGTCAAGCAGGCTGGTAACGTCATCCTCTTTATCGACGAAGTGCATAATATGGTCGGCGCAGGCGATTCTGCCGAAGGCTCAATGAATGCCGCAAACATACTTAAACCTGCACTTTCTCGCGGAGAAATTCAGGTCATTGGCGCGACCACCTTTAAGGAATACCGCAAATATATCGAGAAGGATGCCGCTCTTGAGCGTCGATTCCAGCCCGTTGTCATTGAGGAGCCCTCGATCGAGCAGGCGACCACCGTTTTGCTCGGCGTGAAGGGCTACTACGAGCGTTATCACAGCGTAACAGTCAGCGAGAAGATCGCGCGACTTTCGGTTGCATTGTCAGAGCGCTATATTAACGACAGATTTCTGCCCGACAAGGCCATCGACCTGCTTGATGAAGCCTGTGCGGCCGCAAGCCTGCGCAACAAGTCGATAGATGAACTTGTCAAGGCAAATAAGCGTCTGGCTGATCTGAAGATCCGCGAGGACGAGCTTTCAAGCGAGGTCGACAACGTCGACTATGAAAAGATTGCAAACGTCCGCTCCGAAATTGCCAAGGTGACCCAGACAGTCAACGAGCTTGGTGAAAAGGCGGCGGCTGAAAATGCCGTTACCGAGGACGACCTTGCTCTTGTTATCGAGCTTTGGACGGGTATTCCTGCTTCTAAAATAAAGGAGAGCAACCTGACCCGTCTCAATTCTCTTGAGGAGAAGATAAAGGCTAAGATAATCGGTCAGGATACTGCGGTTGAGGAGCTTTGCACAGCGGTTCGCCGCTCAAGAGTGCAGATCTCACCCCGCCGCCGACCTGCATCCTTTATATTTGTCGGCCCTACGGGTGTCGGAAAGACCGAGCTTGTAAAGGTTTTGGCAAACGAATTGTTCGACTCGCCTGAGACCTTGATCCGACTCGATATGTCGGTGTTTATGGAGAAGCACTCGGTGTCGAGGATAATCGGTGCCCCTCCCGGATATGTCGGCTACGACGAGGCAGGCCAGCTTACTGAAAAGGTGCGCCGCAAGCCCTATTCGGTGCTCCTTTTTGACGAGATCGAAAAGGCACATCCTGATATCCTTAATATACTTTTGCAGATTCTCGATGACGGACGCATCACCGACGCACAGGGAAGAACTGTCAATTTTGAGAACACCGTAATCGTTATGACAAGCAACGCAGGAAGTGCTCAGTCGGGCGGCTCAATGGGCTTTGCCAAGACCGATGTTGACCTCAACCGCGAGCGTGTTATGAAGGCGCTCGAGGATTTCCTGAGACCTGAGTTCTTGGGTCGTGTCGACGAGGTGGTCATATTTGCACCCCTTGGCGCTGACTCACTCAAACGCATCGCAGGCCTTATGCTCGACGAGATCAAGCCTGTGCTTGAGGAGAAGGGTGTCCGCTTTGAGTATACGTCCAAGGTGTGCGACCTGTTGGCCGAGCTTGCGGGTAACGGAAAGCGGGGTGCGCGAGACCTGCGCCGCGTGGTTCGTAAGCAGGTCGAGGACAAAATTGCGTCTATTTTGGTGGAAGATGTCGAGGAGCAGTTGGTCGGCATCAGCGCAACCGTAAAGGACGAAAAAATTGTACTGAAAACGGTATAATTTTGTTAATTTACTCTTGACATAGCGGCAAGTGTTGTGATACAATGACCCTTGCCGCAATATGCGGGTGTAGTTCAATGGTAGAATGTCAGCCTTCCAAGCTGAACACGTGGGTTCGATTCCCATCACCCGCTCCATTGTAAAAAGCCTGATTTGTCTATCGGACAAATCATTCTTTTTACAATAATATCCATTTTTACTCAACTGCTACACTTTCATACTCACGATAAAAGCCGTTATATATCTCATTTATATTTTCGAGCTTCTCGAAATCTCTCGGCTTAATAAAGCAGGTCGATTTCTCGAATTTATGCACATCGGCCATTTCAAGCATATCGGCAACGAAGTAACTGCATACATACCGATTTTTTCTTGAAAAGGGTATACCCAACATCCTTGGCAATATTCCAATCATATCGTATCTGTAATCGTCTTGACATTCGAGCATACCGTCAATAGTGGTCTTCAACTGCTGATACTGCTCGTCGGTCACTTCCAACTCAAATATCCTGCACACCGTCTTGTCAAAGCAACTGAAAAAGGCGCCATCCTTGCGCTCGGCGGTAAATCCGCCGTTAAGTATCGAATGCACCTTTCTGCGACCGAAGCTGTAAATAACGTCGCAGTTCTTCTCAAGCGCAAGACCGACGTGACTGTACGGATAGCCTGTAAAGACCTTAATTAACTTGGAGGGCAGGGTATGGCTGTGCATCTGCAACAAATAAATGCTTCTCATATTACTCCTCCGAACGTATTGATGGTTTTAGTAATCATACCATAAAAATCGACATAAATCTACCTTTTTTATTTCTTGTAGGTAAAAAAAGAAAAGTCTGCCCCTAATCGATTGACTTTCGCACTTTTATGTGCTACAATGTGACCTATAATATTTTTAAGGGAAGTGATGGAATAATGCTTGATAAGGAGCTTCGTGTTTTGATTGTCGGACTTGGCCTGATAGGCGGAAGTTATGCGCGCAGGCTTACTTCGATGGGTTATACCGTCACCGCCATTGATACTGATAGTCTGTCTGTTGACTACGCTCTTAAAGAGGGGATAGTGGTCGCTGCAGATACCGAGGTTGACCCTACTCTTGTCGGAGAGGCTCACCTTATCGTTTTCGCTCTCTATCCGCAAAAGTTTGTTGAGTGGATAAAGGAATATCAGCACCTGATATCACAGGGCTGCATCATAACCGATGTAACGGGGGTTAAATCCTGCGTTGTCGGCGAGATACAAAGCATACTTCGTCCCGATGTCGAATTTATCGCCGCGCACCCAATGGCTGGCCGCGAGGTCAGCGGAGTGCAGAACAGCCGCGCCGACCTCTTTGAAGGTGCCAACTACATCGTTGTCCCGACCGAAAAGAACACCCCTGACGCTATTGAAGTCTGCCGTCAACTTGGCGAGACCCTCGGATTTTCTAATATTTCGGTGCTTTCTCCCGAGGAGCACGATGATATCATCGGCTTTGTCTCTCAGTTGACCCACTGCATCGCCGTCAGTCTTATGACCTGCAGCGATTGTACCCATCTGGTCGACTACACGGGTGACTCTTTCCGCGACCTTACGAGAATCGCGCGGATAAATGACAAGATGTGGAGCGAACTGTTTTTGCTCAACCGTCCCGCTCTGCTTCGCCAGATGGAAGTGTTTATGGACGAGTTCAAGAATATGTATGATCTGCTCGAATCGGGGGACCGAGAGGGCCTGCGCGAGAAGATGAGGCTGTCCACCGAGCGAAGAATGTGGTTTGATAAGAAATAGGAGTGAGACCCCGTTATGAATATGCTTTTTGAACGAAAATTGGCGACCCCCGACGAGATACGCGAAATGTATCCCCTTGATGCCGACCTGTCACAGATAGTTGCCGATCGCGCTGACGAGATCCGCAGGATTTTTTGCGGCGAGTCGGACAAATTTCTGCTTATAATCGGCCCTTGCTCTGCAGACAACGAGGACAGTGTCATCGACTATATCTCCCGTCTGCGTAGGGTTCAGGACGAGGTCGCTGATAAGATATTTATGATTCCCCGAATCTACACCAATAAGCCGCGCACTACGGGCGACGGCTACAAGGGTATGCTTCATCAGCCTGACCCCGACCAAAAGCCCGATATGCTGAAGGGCATCATCACCATCCGCGAAATGCACATCAGGGTCCTTCGCGAGACGGGATTTTCCTGTGCTGACGAGATGCTCTATCCCGAAAACCACGACTATCTCGACGATGTCCTCGCCTACGTTGCCGTAGGCGCGAGAAGTGTTGAAAATCAGCAGCACCGCCTTGTCGCAAGCGGATTGGATATGCCTGTCGGTATGAAAAATCCTACGAGCGGCGACATTTCTGTTATGATGAATTCGATCACCGCCGCACAGCATCAGCACACCTTCCTTTACAGAGGCTGGGAATCGGTCTCCCACGGAAATCCGCTTGCCCACGCAATACTGCGCGGAAGCGTCAACAAGCACGGACAGACCCTTGCAAACTATCACTACGAGGACTTGATGAATCTCAGCGCGGCATATACCGAGCGCAACCTTATGAATCCCTCGGTCATCATTGATACCAACCACGCTAATTCGGGCAAAAATCCCTTTGAACAGCCGCGAATTGCCAAGGAAATATTGCACTCCCGCGCCCTGAGCGACTCGGTAAAGAAGCTGGTCAAGGGCTTTATGATCGAAAGCTACATCGAGGACGGCGCGCAGAAGATAGGCGAGGGCATATACGGAAAATCGATCACCGACGCCTGCTTGGGCTGGGAAAAGACCGAACGCCTGATTTTCGATATCGCCGACAGACTTTGATTGTTTTCCCTTGTGCAATAGGGTGAAATGTGATAGAATAATTATCGAACTTAATTAAGGATGTGTTTGTATGAAACGAATCATAGCGATGGTTCTTTGCGTTATTATGATAGTTGGTTGCTTTGCCGGATGCGGCAGTAAGTCGGGAAAGGATAGCGGCGTCCATCACGCTAAAATAGTGATAAAGGGTTATGGCACGGTTGAACTTGAACTTTATTCCGATATTGCCCCCATAACTGTCGAAAACTTCATTACCCTTTCCAAAGCCGGCTTTTATGACGGCCTGACCTTCCACAGAGTCGTTCAGGGCTTCGTGCTTCAGGGCGGCGACCCTGAGGGAACCGGCTTCGGCGGCTCGGCAAATAATATCAAGGGCGAATTTAATGCCAACGGCGTTGAAAACGATCTTAGCCATACTCGAGGTGTCATCTCGATGGCTCGCGGCAGCTACGACTACAACAGTGCTTCAAGCCAGTTCTTCATCGTCCTCTCGGATGACTATACATCGAGCCTTGACGGCCTTTACGCAGGTTTTGGTAAGGTGACTAAGGGTATGGATATCGTAGACAAGGTCTGCGCCGACCTTGAAAATGCTCAGACCGATTCGATGGGTGGCCTTGTGGCAGAAGACCAGCCTGTAATTGAAAAGATCACAATAATTGACTAAATCAAAGGACCGCCTCTGCTTAGCGCAGGGACGGTCTTTTGTGACACCTGAGAACTATTTGTTCTCTCGCCAAATGGGGAAGAAGCTGTAGCGCAGGGAATTAACTATCCGCTTTTTCGCCGCACTTAAATGTCGCGAAACTGTCGACTTGTTCAATTTCAGGAACTCGGCTGCCTGAGTGACGGTTTTCTCCTCGAAAAAGCAGAGGTTAAAAACTGTCCGTTGACGGTCGGTCAGTTCGCGTTCGGCTACCTGCTTTATTGCAGTAAGAAGGGCTGTGGCACGATCAAGTGTGGGATTGATGGTGGGTGCCTTTGCGGAGTAGAAGATGCTCTCCGCGATACTTTCAAGATTACGAGCTAATCTTTGCATTGGATGATATGCCCTCCTTGTAGTAATTTAGTAGGTAGATGCCTGTGCGGTGGCTTTCCATAGCCATTGTGTAAAGGGTGGATACCCTGCGGGACAGGTCACACATCTGCCGTCCGCGCAAACCTTTCATTTTCGCGGTTAGTTCGTCGATGCGTCCCCTTAAGACCTTTTCCTGAATGAGATACTCTTCTCCAAGCTGTGCAAGTGTCATTTTTGATCCTCCTTAGGCTTTGCGCGGTGAAAACCGTCCAAACTCTACGGGGAGAGGGTCTGGGTGAAGTTATTTCACGCACGCTATTTTAATTTTGACATCTTCCGGCGGCGCTTGGGAATACCCACTTTCCGATGTCAATTTTATTATATCAGGCAGGGTGGTGCATAAATGGTACACTTGTTGGTTTTTGTCGAAAAAATTTACATCAAAGGTTAAGTTGTGCTTAATAATGGTTTTGGTTGGCAAGTGCAATCTTTATCAATAAAAGATTACCATATATTGTGTCGAAAATAAAAAAATTTGAGTATATATGTTTACATTTTGTATTAACCTGTGTTATACTTAAAGAAATATAAGCAGATTCAGGCGGAGGTCCTATGAACAGAGATTATAAATCGTCCGACAACAACCTTGTCGCAGGCAAAAATGCGGTCAACGAGCTTTTGGCATCGGGCCGCGAGATAGATCAGATAATTGTCGAAAAGGGCAGGCGTGAGGGTAACCTTTCGGTCATTCTTGCGAAGGCAGCCGCACGCGGCATACCTATTAAGGATGTAGCGCGAGAGAAGCTGAACGCCCTTTGTCCCCAAACCAATCATCAGGGCATCGCCGCCTATGCCGCAATGGTCGAGTACTGTACGGTGTCCGATATCCTTGACCTCGCCGCTGAGAAGGGGGAGCCTCCTTTTGTTGTGGTCTGTGATGAGATCGAGGACCCTCATAATCTCGGCGCCATAATCCGTACTGCAGAGTGTTGCGGAGTTCACGGGGTGATTATCCCTAAGCGCCGCTCCTGC
>JAZTZA010000283.1:0-3617 GCA_045637185.1 Acutalibacteraceae bacterium | reverse complement strand
CGGATGCAAAAATTTTCAAAAAGAAAAAATTGTAATATGTATAACAGTGTGATATAATGTTATGGTTAAAACATTTATGAGGAAGTATCGGTTTTATGAAACAAGAAAATTTACGCAATATCGCCATTATCGCCCACGTTGTCCACGGCAAGACCACCATCGTGGACAAGCTGCTCAAGCAGGCTGGCACCTTCCGCTCCAACGCGCAGGTGGCCGAGCGAGTTATGTACTCCAACGACATTGAGCGCGAGCGCGGTATCACTATTTTGTCAAAGAACACCTCCTTGCTCTACAAGGATGTTAAGATCAACATCGTCGACACCCCCGGTCACGCCGACTTCGGCGGCGAGGTCGAGCGTATTCTTATGATGGTCGACGCGGTACTGCTGTTGGTCGACGCCTTCGAGGGCTGTATGCCCCAGACCCGCTTCGTTCTGAAGAAGGCGCTTGCCCTCGGAAAGAAGCCCATCGTCGTTATAAACAAGATCGACAGGCCGATGGCGCGACCTGCCGAGGTCATTGACGAGGTGCTCGACCTATTCATCGAGCTGGATGCCGACGACGACCAGCTTGAGTTCCCCGTCGTTTACGCCTCGGCGCGCGACGGTTACTCTTCTCTCGACCCCAGTGTGCGCGAGGGTGATATGCGTCCCCTGCTCGATGCCATTCTCGAGCATGCGCCGGCCCCCGAGGGTGACCCCGATGCACCCCTGCAGCTGCTTTTCTCCAACGTCGACTACGACGACTACCTTGGCCGCATCGGCGTTGGCCGAGTTGAACGCGGTCAGGTCAAGACGGGCGACAACGTCGTCCTTTGCCATTCCGACGGAACCACCAGCAACGTCAAGATAACCCGACTTTATCAGTTCGAGGGTCTCAAAAGAGCCGAGTGCGAATCGGCATCGGTGGGCGACCTTGTCGCCGTTTCGGGACTGGCCGACCTCAACATCGGCGAGACCGCTTGTGCGCCCGACTGCATCGAGCCCCTCCCCTTTGTAAAGATCGACGAGCCGACGGTGTCGATGAACTTCATCGTCAACAACTCCCCCTTCGCAGGCAAAGAAGGCAAGTTCGTCACCTCGCGCAACCTGCGTGAGCGCCTCTTCAAAGAGGTTGAGACCAACATCAGTATGAGGGTCGAGGAAACCGACTCGGCCGACACCTTCCGCGTATCAGGTCGAGGCGAGCTGCACCTTTCCATTCTGATTGAAACTATGCGCCGTCAGGGCTATGAGTTTCAGGTTTCGCGTCCGCAGGTCATCTACACCGAACAAGACGGCGTGCTGATGGAGCCGATGGAGCTGCTCATCATCGAGGTACCCGAATCCTACGTCGGTGCCGTAATCGAAAAGCTCGGCTCACGCAAGGCGGAGCTGCTCAACATGGGCAGCCGCGAGGCAGGCTCCACCCACATCGAGTTCCGCATCCCCTCGCGCAGTCTTATGGGATACCGCTCCCAGTTTATGACCGACACCAACGGCAACGGCATTATGAACCACATCTTCGACGGCTACGAGGCCTACAAGGGCGACATTCCCGAGCGAAGCGCAGGCTCCATCATCGTCCACGAGGACGGCGAGTCGACTGCATATGGCCTTTTCAACACGCAGGACCGCGGCCGCCTTTTCATCGGCCCCGGTGTGCCCGTTTACGAGGGTATGGTGGTCGGCGAAAACCCCAAGGGCGAGGACATCGTCTGCAACGTCTGCAAGAAAAAGCACGCCACCAACACCCGCGCATCAGGAAGCGACGAGGCGCTCAAGCTTACTCCGCCGAGCACCTATTCGCTTGAGCAGGCGCTCGAATTCATCAAGGACGACGAGCTTGTCGAGGTAACCCCCAAGTCCATTCGCCTGCGCAAGATGATCCTTTCCAAAGAGCTTCGTATGAAGCAGGCAAGCAAGCTCAAGCGCTGATCATAATCAAAATTCTGACAAAGGAGGCAGGCCGATGAACTCGGTTGACAAGGCAAAGACCTATATCATTCTCGACCTTGAATGGAACAGCGCCTACTGCAAGTGGAAGCAGCGTTTTCTCAACGAGATCATCGAGATCGGCGCCGTAAAGTTGGACTCCGACCTGCGCGAAGTGGACAGGTTCCAATGCTTTGTCAAGTCGCGCCTGACCAAGAAGCTGAGAAACCGCTTCAAAGGCCTGACCAACATCTCCAACGAGGATATGCTCAGCGGAATTCCCTTCGACGAAGCGGTGCGCCGCTTCACCGACTGGGCGGGCAAGGATACCATTACGCTGACCTGGAGCAATTCGGACGTCTACGCCCTGCTTGACAATATGACCACCCTGCTCGACACCGAGACCATCCCCTTTTTGTACCTCTACGGCGATATGCAAAAGTATGTGCAGGAAAGGCTCGGCGTGACGGGCAATCAGATCTCGCTGACTGCCGCCGCTGAAAAGATGAATGTCGACTTCAAGGAGTTCGCGGCACATCGTGCGCTGGGCGACTGCCTTTGCAGTGCCGAACTGCTCAGGCGCACCTGGGTCGAGGGCGGGCTGGACAAGTACCTCGTTGACACCACCGACCCGTCCTATTACGCGCGGCTGACCTTCAAGCCCTACATCATCTCCGACATCAACAGTCCGCAGATTGACAAGAGCCAGTTGAGGATACGTTGCCCGAAATGCAACAACTACCTCAAGCGGCGATCCAAATGGCAGTTCAAGAACCGCTACTTCCGCGCCGATATGCACTGCACCCGTTGCGACGCCGACTTTGTCGGACGCATACGCTTCAAAAAGCTCTATGACCGTGTCGCAGTCAGCAAGTACGCGGCTGAGCCTCCCGTCAAGGAGGAAATCCAAGACCAATCCGATTCCTAATAGGTATCAAATCGCGCCGTTGCGCGTAAAGATAAAATAATAATAAAGGAGATCTGCGTTATGAAAAAGGAAAACAAACAGCTTAAAAAACTCGGCAAAAAGGCCGGCGGATTTTTCGGTGAGTTCCGCACCTTTATCCTTCGCGGCAACGTTATGGATCTTGCCGTCGGTGTTATCATCGGTGCCGCCTTCCAGTCCATCGTTACCTCTCTTGTAAACGACCTCATTATGCCCTTCGTAGGACTCTTTACGGGCGGTGTCAACTTCACCGACCAGTTCGTCGTTCTTAAGTATGCCGACGGCGTTAAGCCCGAGACCTACACCACCTTGACTCAGGCTAAGGAGGCAGGCGCCACCGTATTCGCCTACGGCTCCTTCATCACCGCCGTCCTCAACTTCCTCATTCTTGCCGCCGTTATCTTCCTGCTCGTCCGCTCCATCAATAAGATTCAGAGCATCGGCAAAAAGAAGGAAGAGCCGGCTCCCGCACCCGCTCCTACCACCAAGATCTGCCCCTTCTGCAAGAGCGAGATCGCTATCGACGCCACCCGTTGCGCCCATTGCACCAGCGAGCTTGCTGAATAGTTTTTCCTACATAAAAAGAGCACCGCGCAAGCCGTCATTCCGACAGCCTGCGCGGTTGTTGTTTCTAACACTTAGTAATCTCGTCGAGGGTTACGGCGTGGGTGTGGCGGATGGGTTTCCATTGGACCCGCCTGAAGAGTGCCGCCACCGATATGGGAATATAGGTGGCCATAAAGAGCGGAAAGGTAAAC
>JAZTZA010000282.1:0-4363 GCA_045637185.1 Acutalibacteraceae bacterium | reverse complement strand
GCTCTACAAAAACGGTCTTGTAGGTAACGGTGATGTCGATGAATAAGGAACTGACCTTTCACTACGATGTCGACGGCGAGGACTTCACCTCGGCAGGTCAGGCATCCGTACAGGTTAAGAAGAACCTGCGCCAGCTTGGCGTTTCGCCCGAGATAATCAGGCGGGTTTCGATCGCTATGTACGAGGGTGAGATCAATATGGTCATTCACGCCGGTGGCGGTGAAGCGGACGTCATCGTCTGCGAGGACAAGATCCGCATCATCCTAAAGGATTACGGCCCCGGTATTCCCAACATCGACCTTGCTATGCGCGAGGGCTATTCCACAGCGCCCGACAGCGTTCGTTCGCTCGGCTTCGGCGCAGGTATGGGATTGCCCAATATGAAGCGCTATACCGACAGTATGACCATTGATTCGGTCGTCGGTGAAGGCACCTGCATTGAGATGACCGTAAACCTTTAATTCAAACAATGCACGATGGAGGTGGCACGATGGACAGCTATCAACATTCTGTTACGCTTAATGAAAAAAAGTGTAAGGGCTGTACGCTGTGTATCAAGCACTGTCCCACCGAAGCGATCCGTATACGCGACGGCCACGCCGTCATCAACGCCGACCGTTGCATCGACTGCGGCGAATGTATAAGGGTCTGCCCCCACAAAGCAAAAAAAGCCAGCTATTCCAAGCTGGACGATATCAACAACTTCAAATGGAAGATTGCCCTTCCCGCTCCGACGGTCTACGGACAGTTTGACGGGCTCGACGACGTCGATTTCGTACTGCAGGGGCTGTATGACATCGGATTTGACGATGTATACGAGGTGTCGAAGGCGGCGGAACTTGTTTCCGCCTACACAAGACGCTATCTGCATATCGACGGCATCCCCCGACCCGTTATCAGTTCCGCTTGTCCCGTGGTTATCAGGCTTATCGCTCTGAGATTTCCTTCCCTTATCGGCAACATCATTCCGATGCTGCCCCCGATGGAGATCGCGGCCACACTTGCGCGTGAGCGTGCGAAGAAAAATCATCCTGAGTTAAAGGATGAGGATATCGGCGTATGTTTCATTTCCCCCTGCCCTGCCAAAGTCAGTTATGTCAAGAACGGATTCGGCAACTACAAGAGTGCTGTTGATATGGTGGTTTCCATCAAGGATGTTTACTTTAAGCTCATTGATGTTATGAACCGCGACAGGCCTCCCCGTTCCCTATCTGAATCGGGTATGATCGGCATTAGCTGGGCAGAATCAGGCGGCGAATCCTCTGCGATATTCAACAATCGCTACCTTGCCGCCGACGGTATCGAGAACGTCATCAGAGTTCTGGACAAGATCGAGACCGGCAGTTTTCCGTCCTTGGATTTCATTGAGCTTAACGCCTGTCCCGGCGGTTGCGTCGGCGGTGTGATGACGGTGGAAAACCCCTTCATTGCAAAGGCACGCTTGCAGACACTCAGAAGATATCTTCCTGTGTCGCAGAATTTCATCGAGGACGGCAACGACAATTCAATCCCCGATCTGTACTTCTTTAACGAGGTGCCTACCTATCACCCCATCTCCAGATTGAGTGATAATATGGCAGAGTCGATGCGGATGCTGGCTGATATCCAGAGTCTGCGCGACGACCTGCCCGGTATCGATTGCGGCTCCTGCGGTGCCCCAACCTGCCGCGCCTTTGCCGAGGATATCGTTAAAGGATTGGCGGATCCCGATGATTGTGTGATCAGGTTTAAGTCTGCGATAAAAGACTACATAGACAGTAAGGCGGAGTCTAAATGACAGTAGGAGAGCTTCGGGACTTGATGTCCCTGACCGAGATATCAGTCACCGATCCCGACAGAGAGATAGGCGGTGTTTACTGCGGAGATCTGCTCAGTTGGGTAATGGGCCGCGCAAAATGCGACGATCTGTGGATCACGATAATGTCCAACGTTAACGTGGTCGCCGTCGCCTCCCTTGCCGACGTGTCGTGCGTGATTCTTGCGGAGGGCACCACCCTTGAGCAAGAGGTCATCGAAACGGCTCAGAGTAAGGGGGTAAACATCCTCTGTTCTCAGTTGCCGATATACGAGACGGCGGTCGCTGTTTCGCGTTTGCTATCTGATGAATAGGTATTACTACGACCTGCACATACACTCCTGCCTGTCACCCTGCGGCGACAACGATATGACCCCATACAACATCGCCAATATGGCCGCTCTCGCAGGATTAAACATTGTCGCACTTACCGATCATAACACCACTAAAAACTGTCCCGCTTTCTTTAAGGCAGCTCGTGCCGCGGGAATCATCCCCGTTGCAGGTATGGAGCTGACCACCTGTGAAGAAATTCACCTCGTTTGTCTGTTTGAGCACATTGAGGATGCGATGCTCTTTGATTCCGAGCTCGACAAGTACCGCTCGCGAATTCCCAACAACACGGAGATATTTGGAGAACAGCTGATCATGGACGAGGGCGATGAGGTTATCGGATATCTTCCCAACCTTCTCCCCCCTGCTACCGCACTTTCTCTTGATGATGCCGTAGCGCTTGTTGAGAAATTCGGCGGTGTTTGCCATCCGGCTCATATAGACCGCGAGTCAAACGGAATTATCGCAATGCTCGGTACACTTCCCGAGACACCTGCTTTTTCAAGGGTAGAGTTCAACGACCCCAACAACATTGAGGGCTACAAGAAGCTTTATCCTATGATTGAGAAAATGCAGATAGTCTCCTGCTCCGATGCCCATTACCTTTGGGACATTCGGGACAAGGATGCCTACTTCGAGCTTGACGATGAGCCATACAGCAGTGACTTGGTGCGAAGGCGCCTGTTCGAAAGGTTAAGAGGTTGAGCCTATGAAGGAATTATCGCTTAACATACTCGACATTACCGGCAACTCGGTCAAGGCCGGCGCAAAGGACATTCACATCACCATCCGTGAGAGTGACGACCTTTTTACGCTGACCATCGAGGATAACGGTTGCGGAATGAGCGAAGAGATGGTTCGCTCGGTCACCGACCCCTTCTGTACCACCCGTACCACCCGCAAGGTCGGGCTCGGCATACCGCTTCTCAAGCTGGCCGCTGAGCAAACGGGAGGCGGCATCTCGATTGAGTCACGCCAAAAGGAACTGCACCCCGAAGATCACGGGACCTGCGTTACCGCTGAGTTTTACAAAAATCATATCGATTTCACCCCTCTCGGCGATATCGTTTCAACCCTCACCACCCTCATTCAAGGGTCGCCTGAGATAGATTTCTACTTCCTGCACACAACGCAGGACATAGAGGTTTCCCTCAACACCCCCGAATTGCGTGAGGTACTCGGAGAGGATGTTCCTCTCAACTGTTTTGAGGTTATTCAATGGATCGCCCAAAATCTCCGCGAGCAATACGGCGATCAAATTTAATAAACAATTTAATGGAAAGGATAGATTGCAATGAAATCATTAGCAGAACTCGCAGCCATTAGAGATAGGATGAAGGATAAGGTTATTCTTCGCGAAGGCACCAATGACCTGCGTGTAGTAGTCGGTATGGCTACCTGCGGTATCGCTGCAGGCGCAAGACCTGTTCTTAACGCTTTTGTTGAAGGCGTTAGCAACGCAGGCCTCACCGACAAGGTCACCGTTACCCAAACCGGTTGCATCGGCATCTGCCAGTATGAGCCTGTTGTTGAGATCTTCGAGGCAGGCAAGGAAAAGGTCACTTATGTAAAAATGAGTGCCGATAAGGTAGAGCGTGTCATCAATGAGCATCTCAAGGGTGGCAAGATCGTTGCTGAATACACCATCAATAACAACAAATAAGGAGTGACAAATAGTATGATTCGTTCACACGTACTTATTTGCGGCGGTACCGGTTGTACCTCTTCCGGAAGCAAAGCTGTTCAGGATGCCTTTGCTAAGGAGCTCGCCGCAAACGGTCTGGAAAACGAAGTAAAGATCGTTCAAACCGGTTGCTTCGGTCTGTGCGCTCTCGGTCCGGTCGTTATCATCCATCCCGAAGGCACCTTCTACAGCCGCGTAACTGAAGAAGACGTTGCTGAGATCGTTGAAGAGCATCTGCTCAAGGGCCGTATCGTTAAGAGACTTGAGTATAAGGATACCGGTGACGTTGAGCTGGATACCGAAAACATCTCCCTCAACGATACCGCCTTCTACAGATCACAGAAGCGCGTTGCACTGCGCAACTGCGGTGTTATCAACCCCGAGGTCATTGACGAGTACATCGCTATGGACGGCTATGCCGCTCTTGGTAAGGTGCTGACCGAGATGACTCCTCAGGAGGTCATCGACGTTATCCTCGCTTCCGGTCTTCGCGGACGCGGCGGCGCAGGCTTCCCCACCGGCAGAAAGTGGGCTTTTGCAGCCCCTAATGC
>JAZTZA010000281.1:0-4413 GCA_045637185.1 Acutalibacteraceae bacterium | reverse complement strand
CTAACGATGACGGTACAGTCTTCTATGACTTTACTCTTCGCGAGGACATCAAGTTCTCCCACGGTAAGGCTCTGACCGTTGACGACGTCATTTTCTCTATGTACGTTCTGTGCGACCCGACCTATGACGGCAGCTCCACCCTGTTCGCAGTTCCGATTCAGGGTATGAAGGAGTACCGCGCAGGTATGACCACACTGGCCAAGTATCTTGTTCAGATTGGCGAAAACAATACCGACTTCAGCATTGTTACCGAAGAGCAGCAGACTGCTTTCTGGACTGCTGTTAACGGCGGTATGACCGATTTTGTTCAGGAAATCATAGATTACTGTGTTGATAACGGCTACAACAATGAAACCGACTCTGTTGCTGCTATAGCAGCTAATTGGGGCTTTACCCTTAAGGCTGATGCTACCCTTAAGGATTTCGTAATGGCCGTCGGTAATGCGTACGATTGGAAATTCTCTGCTATTGAGGCAGAGTCTGCCGGTTCTGCGCTTTCCGATCTGATCGACAAGGAAGTTTACGAGAAGTACCCGACTACTGCTGTAGAATACGCTAAGTCCGCTAAGTCCATCACCGGTATCCAGAAGACCGGCAAGAACACCCTGCGCGTTGTTCTGACCGAGGTTGACGCTACCGCTATCTATCAGCTCGGCGTTACCATCTGCCCGCTCCACTACTACGGCGATACCTCTAAGTTTGACTACGAGAACAACAAGTTCGGCTTCGAGAAGGGCAACCTTGCTTCTGTCCGTGCTAAGACCACCAAGCCTCTGGGCGCTGGTCCTTACAAGTTCAAGAAGTTCGAGAACGGCGTTGTTTCCTTCGAGGCTAACGAGAACTACTACCTCGGCGCTCCGAAGACCAAGTACATCAACTTTATGGAGACTCAGGAAGCTGATAAGCTTAACGGTGTTACCACCGGTACCATCGACCTGACCGATCCTTCCTTCTCTATCGACACCGTTAAGGCCATCAAGAAGGCCAACGGCGGCGACCTCAACGGCAAGAAGATCACCGTCAACACCGTTGACAACCTCGGATACGGCTATCTCGGCATGAGCGCTAAGCGCGTCAATGTCGGCGGCGATATCGATTCCGACGCTTCCAAGAATCTGCGTAAGGCTTTCGCCACCATCTTCGCAGTATATCGTGACGTTGCTGTTGACTCCTACTACGGAGAGGCTGCAGCCGTCATCAACTACCCCATCTCCAACACCTCCTGGGCAGCACCGCAGAAGACCGATGCCGACTATAAGGTAGCCTTCTCTGTCGATGCAACCGGTAAGGATATCTACACCTCTGATATGAAGACAGAGGATAAGTACGCCGCCGCTAAGGCTGCTGCTCTTACCTTCTTCGAGGCTGCAGGCTACACTGTTGCCGACGGTAAGGTAACTGCCGCTCCTAAGGGCGCTAAGATGGAGTATGAGGTTTGGATCCCCGCTGACGGCGCCGGTGACCACCCCTCCTTTATGATGCTCACTCTTGCAAGAGAGGCTCTTAAGGATATCGGTGTTACTCTGGTCGTTAAGGACCTGACCAACTCTTCTGACCTGTGGACCGGTATTGAGGCTGATGGCGTTGATATGTGGTGTGCCGCTTGGGGCGCAACCGTCGATCCGGATATGTATCAGATCTACTTCTCCGGCAACAGCACTATGGCAGCCGGCGGTTCCAACTACATGTACGACATCGCTGACGATGAGCTCAACCAGCTTATCCTCGATGCCCGTAAGTCTATGGATCAGTCCTACCGTAAGCAGATGTACAAGACCTGCCTCGACATCGTTGTTGATTGGGCGGTTGAGGTTCCTGTTTACCAGCGTCAGAATGCTATTATCTTCAGCACCGAGCGTATCGATATCGATACCGTAACTCCTGACATCACCACCTTCTACGGATGGATGGCTGAGGTTCAGAACATCGAACTGAAATAATAGTCAAACTGTAAAATTCATATGACTCTGTAAAGGGGTTGCCTTGCGTGCCTTGTGTACGCAAGGCAACCTTGGACTGTTTTATTGCGGTCCGAATTTTGCACCGATCTATGCGGTTTCTGTGCCTTCACAAGATGCCATTTTCGGTGAAAAGACATTTTGTGAATCTGCAGAAACAGGCAAAACGCAGATTCTCCTGCTGCTTAGCAGGTCAAATTTGAACGGAGGGAAAACCGTGCACAAGTACATCATCAAAAGAATTTTGATATCGGTCGTGATCTTGTTTTTTGTGGCATTCATTCTTTACGCATTGATGCGTTGTCTGCCCACTTCATATATCGAAGCGATCGCGCGTCAGAAATCAATGCAGCCCGGCTCCAAATCCTTTGAGGAATGGATGGAGCAGTTAAAGGGAATGTATAATATGGACAAGGGTATCATCGGAGGCTTCTTCGGATGGCTCGGCAGTATGTTCAAGGGTGAATTCGGCGACTCTTGGAAGTGGACCGTCCCCGTTACCGAGAAGTTCAACGATACCGTTTGGCTCTCCTTTATAATGGGAGCGATATCCTTCTTCTTCCAGCTTATAATCGCCATTCCGCTTGGCGTTGTTGCCGCAACAAAGCAGTACAGCAAGACCGACTACACCGTTTCGGTGGTCGCCTTGGCGGGTATTTCGTTGCCCACCTTCTTCTTCGCATCACTGCTTAAGTTGCTCTTCTCGGTCAAGCTCGGATGGTTTGACCTTTACGGCCTTGTCGGCAGAGATTACGATATGCTCACCCCGATGGGTCAGTTCCTCGACAAAGCCGAGCATCTTGTGATGCCGATAGTCACCCTCGTCGTTATCGGAATGGGCTCGCTGATGCGTTATACCCGTACCAATATGCTTGAGGTGCTTAACGCCGACTATATCCGTACCGCGCGTGCCAAAGGCCTTTCGGAGAAGAAGGTCATCTATCATCACGCCTTCCGCAACACACTTATTCCCATCGTTACCATCGTTGGTGGCTCTCTGCCGGGACTTTTCTCGGGCGCCCTTATCACCGAGACCCTCTTTGCCATCCCCGGTATCGGCTATGCTTCCTATCATTCGATGGTAAGCGGTGATATTCCGTTCTCAATGTTTTATTTAGTATTTATCGCCGTGTTGACCTTGGCAGGAAACCTGATTTCCGACATACTCTATGCCACCGTCGACCCGCGTGTCCGCATCGCGTAAGGGAGGGGGAGAAAAATGAATAACAAAGATATTCAGAATCAGCCGCCCCTGCGCGTCAACAATGTGCCCGAGGCATCGGTAAGGCATAACGTTGACAAGAAGATGGAGAAGATGAAGGGTAACGAGCCTTCCAAGAACAACGGCCCCCAGAAGTATTCTCTTAACGACGACCGACGTGTAAAGGTGCTTTCTCCGACCGCTCTGGTCACCAAGCGCTTCTTCCGTAACCGCCTTGCCGTTACCGGCCTTGTCGTGCTTTTGGTAATGTTCCTTTTCTCCTTTGTGGGAGGACTCGTATCCCCCTACGGACAGGATGAGAAGTTCTACCGCATTGATATGCAGAGAAAGGACTACGCAGGCGTAGTTCACAACACCGAGTTCCGCTACACCGTCAATGATGCAGAGCGGTTCACCGGTGTCGTTCAGGCACAGACCCTGCTCGCTATTCAGAAGAATAACTCGGAGTTCACCTACCGCGATGTAACCTACAAGCTGGTTAAGGATGCCGACAATCTCTATTCGGTCTATATCGGCGAGGATTTGATAGGCATCGCCAATAAGGAGCTTGTCAGCTCGTCTACCAGTAACGACGCATTCTCCTTTGCCTTCACCTATGACGCGCTCAAGGCCCGCGCCGAAGGTGCTGATAGCTTTACCTCCGAGGGCAAGGAGTACGCTATGGATGCCGACGGAGTCGTTTTTGAAAACGGCACCGAGGTCGCATACGTCAGCGCCTATGTCGTTCGTGCGGTTATGCCCGACATCTTCCTGACCCGCGACTTTAAGAATCAGCTTGTTGCCGCCGTTGAGAATGGGTCTGAGGAGTTCACCTACACCGACGAAAAGGGCGAGACTGCTGAGTACACCCTTAAGTATGACGCCGCCAACAAGTCTTGGGCGGTCAAGCAAGAGATCGAGACCACCGTCTTCGACACCTACTCCGCGCCCAGCAAGGAGCATTGGCTCGGTACCGACCGAAACGGTATGGATATGCTGACCCGTTTGATGTACGGCGGACGCGTTTCCTTGATAATCGGCTTCATCGTCGTTATCATTGAAACGGTGCTCGGCGTTATCCTCGGCGGTATCTCAGGCTACTTCGGCGGATGGGTCGACAACCTCATTATGCGTATAGTCGACGTATTCTACTGCATTCCCTCGATGCCGATCATCATCATACTCGGTGCCGCGATGGATGCCGCAAACCTGGAATCACAGGTGCGAATGCTTTACCTGATGCTGATATTGGGC
>JAZTZA010000280.1:0-7556 GCA_045637185.1 Acutalibacteraceae bacterium | reverse complement strand
ATTGAACTCGGCCATTTCGATGTCCTCAATATCTATGCCGCAAAAATAGGCGTACACACCCTCGAAAAAGCAGACGAGACCTGCGCCGCCGCTGTCAACGACTCCCGCCTGCTTGAGCACCGGCAACATATCGGGAGTCCTCGCCAGAGTATCCTTCATACAGGCAATCAGCTCGCAAAGGCCGCTCTTGAAATCGGAAAAGGAGTCGGCCTTCCTGCCCAAAAACTCAGCCGCTTCGTCGATCACGGTCAGGATGGTGCCTTCGGTGGGGGTCATTATAGACTGATAGGCATCCTCCTTGGCACAGGAGAAGGCCTTGGCCAGATCGGCAAAGCAAACCGTCTCTTTGCCGCTGACGCCCCTGTAAAAGCCGTTTATAAACTGCGAGAATATAACCCCCGAATTTCCTCGGGCACTGAGCAGGACCGCACCTGCCAGCCGCTCCATATACTCGCCTACATTCTCGCATTGAGTGACCGAGCGAAGTCCGCCCCCGAAGGTATGCACCATATTCGTGCCCGTATCTCCGTCGGGAACAGGAAAGACGTTCAAGTCGTTAATGGCAGTCATATTCTTTTTCAGATTGCGGTAGCCCACGGTAAAAACGCGGTGCAACTCAACCCCATCTAAAAACTGCTGCATCTGTTATTCATTCCCCTCAACAGTAACTTCCTTGCCGAAAGTAAACGCAATTACAGTTCCGGGTCCCACGCTTGCGCCAACGATGGGGCCGATGTAGCCGATTATGATCTCCTTGAACTCGGCTCTCTTAAGTATCTCGTCGCGAAGCAGAAGTGCATCCTTCTCGCAGTCGGCGTGGGATATCAGCAGGGTATCGTATGCCCCATCGGCCGCATCAACGATGTGGTCGGCTATTGCTGCTCTCGCGTTGGTGATTCCCTTTGCCTTTTTATAGGCGTAGTTTTGCCCCTTGATGTCGGAGATAATGATGGGCTTTACGCCGAAAAGGTTGCCCAAAAAGGCCTTCGACGCCTTGACCCTGCCCGCTCTGCGCAGGTATTCCATCGACTCGACAGTGCCGCACTGGTTGACCTTCAGCCTTATCTGCTCAAGATAGGCGGCCGTCTGCTCTGCGCTCAGGCCCTCCTGACGCTTTTTTGAAGCGCACATCAAGAGATAGCCCTGACCGAGCGAGCTTATAAGGGAGTCGACGCAGAATATCCTCTGCTCTCCCGCATTTTCGTTGAGCTCCTTTGCCACCAGCATAGCGGTGTTTATAGATGCCGACAGGGCCGACGAGCAGGACACATAAAGCACATCCTTGCCGTCGTCCAAAGCCGACTTAAAGGCGTCGTAATACACATTTCTAGGCACCTGAGTGGTGAACACCCTTTTGCCCGAGCGCATCAGGTCGTAATGCTCCTTTGCGCTGTGGGATTCAAAGTCAAGGGAGGCAACATACTCGATATCATCGATGGAATAATTCATTGCAACATATTCAACGCCGAATTTTGCACGCAGATCTTTATCCAGATCGCAGGTAGAGTCGCCGAAAATTACGAATTCTCTCATAAATATTCCCCCTTACTTTTGAGTTTCTATGATCGCCTGCATAATGGCAGTTTCTTTTTCCATATTTTCGCTTATCTCCTCGCCCCAATAGAAAGCCGCGCACAGTCCCGGTCCGATAGAGGCACCGCAGGACATACCGATATCATTTATAATGACTTCCTTGGGCGAAAATTCCTTGACGATCATATCACGCAGCAGTTCAGCCGCGGCAGGTCGGTTGGAATGGGCCACGAAGATTATCTGCTCCTCGGGTTTTTGCACCGTTTGGCGCATATATTTTATGACCGCGTCGAAGGCCAGCTTCTTGCCCTTGAATTTGCCGATGACCTGAGCGAGTCCCTCGCGGTTGAAATCGGCCATCGCGTTGATGCCCATCAGGGTTCCGAAGAAGGCCTTGAAGTTGGAGATACGTCCCGTCTTGCACAAAAAGAAGAGGTCGTCCATTGGGCCTATCTGATGCACGCGGTGCTTATTCTCCTCGATATACTGCGCCGTCTGCTCTAACGAAAGGCCTTCGCTGCGCTTGATAGCGGCCTCGATAACCAGCAAAGAAAGCGCGGTTGAATAACGCTTTGAATCGATGCAGATTATCTTGCGCTGAGGATATTTCGGCAAAAGCTTGTTCTTGACCATTTCACAGGTCTGGTAGGTACCCGAAAGACCCGAGGAAAGAGTAAGGCAGAGAATATCCTTGCCTGCCATAAGGTGCTTTTCGAAAACGTCAATAATATCCCCCGTCGGCGCAAGAGCAGTTTTGTAGACGGTCTTCTTGTCCGACATGGACTCGTAGAACCATTTCGGGTCATACTTTTCCCAGTCCAGATCCGCCTTCTCACAATGCCCGTCGGGAAAGTAGACAAGGCCGCTTATGTAATCATCGATCCCGAATCTTTCGCGCAAGGGGCGGATAAGATCGCAGGAAGTATCGCATATAATAACAAATTCAGACATTTGTGTCCTCCAAGCAAACGATATTTACGATTATGATACCATATCACAGGGTGTCTTGCAACAATTTTTGAACTAATTCGACAAAAAATAGTGCATTCAAAAAACATTTATGGTATAATGGTCTGGATGTATTTTTTAGGCATTGGGGAGAGATATATGGACGCGATTTTTATAGTGCTGATTGCTCTGGCTGTGCTTCTTTTCGGCGGACTCGTTTTTATGCTTATTTACACCTATCCCATTTCCAAAAGAGTCTATTTTTCCCAGCTTGTCAGGACCGAGCCTGAGAAATGGGCGAGAGTCTGCTCTGCACCCGAAAACGAGGAGCAGCAGGCTATGTGGGACCAAGGGGTCCTGTGGGCCGACGGGCATACCAATATAAAGCAGGATGTCCACATTCAAAGCGACGGCTTTAACCTTTACGGCGAATACTACGACTTCGGCAAAAAGCGCTGTGTTATAATCCTGCCGGGCAGATGCGAGAGCCTTATGTATTCCTACTACTTTGCGCCTCCCTATGAGAAGGCGGGCTTTAACGTGTTGGTCATTGATACCCGCTGTCACGGAAAGAGCGACGGCATCTATAACACCATCGGCGTCAAGGAGTCGAACGACGTTATCGCTTGGGCAAAGTTTGCAAATGAGACCCTTTCCAACGACGAGGTCTATTTTCACGGCATTTGTATCGGCACCGCCGCCGCAATATTTACTCTGGCCAAAAAAGATTGCCCAGACTTCATAAAGGGCTTGGTGACCGAGGGCTGCTTTGTATCCTTCAGGGAGACCTTTAAGCGCCATATGATCGCCGACAAGCGTCCCCTGTTCCCTGTGTTAGACCTTGTTATGCTCCAGATAAACCGCTATACCAAGACCAACGTTTACCGCGACAAGCCCATCAGAGCGATAAAGCGCATCAAAAAGGACGCAAGGGTGCTGTTCCTCTACGGCAAGAAGGACATCTTCTCCCTGCCGGAAAAATCGCAAATGCTTTTCGACGCCTGCGCCGCAGAGGACAAAAAGCTGGTTTGGTTTGACGAGGGCGGTCACTCTCACCTGAGGATAAACAACACCGACAGGTACGATAAACAAATTTTTGAATTTTTTAACGGAAAGTAGAAGATGGAAGGACAAAAGTATGCGGTTTTCACCATGGACGTGGAAGCCTTTTGGGACACCGAGTGCGTATCCAATTCATCGGAAAGTATCGACGTCGACCTGCTCGACGGATTTGACGAATACATACGCATACTCGACAAGCATTCGATAAAAAGCACCCTTTTTACCGTTGGCTCTCTTGCCCCGAAGATTGCCGACAGGCTGAAGACTGCCATCAAAAACGGGCATCGGCTTGCCTTGCACAATTTTGAGCACATCGCCCCTATGGACATCTCCCCCGACGCCTTCAAAGCGGAGGTCAAAAAGGCCAAAAAGGCCCTTTCGGATATGTTCGGCACCGACGTTGTCGGCTTCAGGGCACCATTTTTCAGTCTCGACAACAAGAGGCTGGAAATACTCAAGGAGATCGGCTTCAAGTACGACTCGAGCGACCTCGGCTTTCTTAAGGCGCGTCACACCGTCAAGCTCGACCTGAGCGGCTTTAAGGAATGTGCCAAGGGCATCTTCTGCAACAAGGATTTCTTCGAGTTTTCGATGTCGAAGCAGAAGATATTCGGCAAGCCCTACCCCATTTCAGGGGGTGGATACGTGCGGCTGAGCAACTGGGGCTTTATGAAGGGTGTTATTAAACAATATTTACAGAACAACGACTATTATGTTTTTTATCTACACCCCTTTGAGCTTACAAGGCAGAAGATCCCGCTGCTGAAGGGGCTGAAATCGTACGACAAGTATTATCTTACGGCAGGTATTCGCGATTACGGCGAGCACATTGAGCAGCTTATCGTAATGCTCAAGCAGCAGGGGTTCAAATTCTTAACCTTTGAGGAACTGTGCGAGACCCTGCAAAAAGAGGCGTAAAAAAATACCGATGAGATTTCTCATCGGTATTTTTTATTCCTATGCCCTCTCTGACAAACGGGGCGTACCTTAATTTCGGTCAGGGCGGTTATTTTTGTCGGTCGAATAATCGCCCCGTTTAATGCATAAAATTAAGCAAATACACATTGGCGGTGGGGCTTACGAAACGGGATATTGCACTTTGGCAGTTGGCAGGGTTTGCCGTGACGGCGTTTGTCGGCACCCTGCTTCATTTTCTCTACAACTGGAGCGGGAAAAGCACCGTCACCGCCCCCTTTTCGGCGGTCAACGAGTCGACCTGGGAGCATCTGAAGCTGCTCTACTTTCCGCTTTTCATCTTTGCGCTGGTGCAAAGCAGGTTCTTCACCGATTTGAGCAACTTCTGGTGGGTCAAGCTGGTGGGTACGGTTGCAGGGCTGATACTCATCCCCGTACTCTTTTACACCTACAACGGCGCCTTCGGCAGATCGCCCGACTGGCTGAACATCGCTATATTTTTCGTTTCGGCGGCGGTCGTCTTTGTCCTTGAATATTGGGCATTCAAAAACGACCAATTCCAATGCAAAAACGGGTGGGTCGCCTTTGCCGCCCTCTGCGTTATCGGCGTTTTGTTTGTCGTGTTCACCTTTGCAACACCAAAGCTACCCCTATTCCAAGACCCGATGACCGCCACTTACGGCGTTGAAACTTAGAAAAAGCATGCGCGTGCCGAACGGAACACAAAATTCGACACGCGCTTAAAATTTCTCAGGCTTTGCTTAAGGTTGATCTGACCTTTTCTGCAAATGCCTTTTTTTCTCCTTTGATCTTGGCTAAGTTTACGGTATAAATTATCCCGACTGTCATCCAAAACACGAACAAGGTCAGGTCAAACACGGGCAGGAACCATTGGTCAGGCCACACGTCCGACATAGAGAAATAATCGATGACCGCCTTGGCACACCATAAAACCGACGCAATTATAAAACACGCCGTGGTACCGATCAGCCGCTTATAATGCTTGATGCGGTTGTTCGGGTCAAACTCATACGGGTTGCTCTTTTTCTTACGAAAATAGGCCACCTGACCCCAAACGCAGATACATTCAAGCCCTGTCCGGCGGGTCAGTTCCCCGTTTTCAAGCAGCTTTCCCTTGTCGGCATTCGCCTTCGGAAAATAGAGCAGTAGGGTGTACTCGTTGGGTCGGCATTCCTCAAATTCAAACACATTCCGCTTCTTCGAGGTCAGCACAAAGCCGCGCGATGCCATATCGTTAAGCCATTGCTCCTCCTCGGCTGAGCCGAAAAAGGAAAACCTTCTGCGAACGATCTTTGTCATACTCTGCTCCCCGATCACACTATTGAAAGAACGTAGACAATAATTGCTACCACCACCGCCAACGCGCTGCCTGCCACTATACATATGGCGAAGTGCATTTTGCGGTACTGTGTCTTTGAGCAAATTCCAAATATGAGGAAGACGATGGCTATGCCAAGCAGAAGGATCGCCACAATAAACAAAATGACTATCGCCCCGCCAAACAGGACATCCGTAGCATCCTCTTCTTCGGTCAGGTCTCCGCCGAAATACTTATCCTCGGCATCAAGCAGTTCGTTCTTCAGGGTTGAGTTGGTTATCTTATAGGCATTAAGACTGGTCTGTGCGGTAGGGTCAAAGTCGTAGGGGTCCTTTACTCCAACCTCTTCAAAATCAACATAATAATAGTCATAGTAGTCGGAGATTATCAGGCCTTTGCACAGGCTCATAGAGCCATCACTGCTTACCGTACCGACGTAATAGTAATCACAGAAATAAAGGTCGCTCTCTCTGAGAATAACAGCTTTATCAAACAAGGCCTCGCGCGACACTCTGACGCTGTTGCCCTCGGGAGATATGAAGTCAACGGTGTATTTGCGGGCGGTTTTGAGGGCTGTGTAATCCTCAAGTGCGTCGCTATTCATATAGATCACGGTCGTGGGGTCTCCGATCTTCATATCGATGACCGCCTCTATAACGTTACCGTATTCGTCACAGTTAAGATCGATGCTGTTTATCACATTTGACTGCGCCTCGCTGAGTGTGACCTCCACATCAAAGTAAAAGTCACACTCAACATAAAGCGAGGTATCCTGAACCCTAAAATAGGTATCAGAATTGATGTAAAGTTCACTGTAATCGTCCGAAATGGAAACACCCGAATCGGCCGATACAGAGAACACAAAGCAGGAGCATAGCAACAAGGTTGCTAACACTACGGATAATATCTTCTTCATCATTTACTCCTTAGCTGAGATTCAGCTTTTTGTCAAGCATCCAGTACTGAAGGGTGTACAGCAGGGTGCAGATCAGTCCTACCACAAGTATCACGGCAAACAATCCCAACGCTATCAGCAGGGTGATGCTATCTTGGGATGTCTTTTCTGCCAATATCGCAAGGTCAGCGGTCACCGAAATCGAAACTATCTGCACTATGATGCTGTTGATCATACTCACTCCGTAGCTGACGCCGATGGCGGCAATAACCTTGGCCTTTTTGACGATAACGGCACCAAAGGTAATGCAGTTAAACAGGCACAGGACCGAGAACAAGGTTGACAAAAACATCAACAGGATAAACTCAACTATGTAAATAACGGAATATGCGCCCAGATAGTCGATCGCCTCACCCATCGCCAGTTTTACTTCTTCCCAGAATTCAGGCACCTGCGAAAGACCTATACAGAAAAGTGCAGCCAGTCCCGCGAAGGTCACTACCGCAGTCGCCGATGTAGTGATCACTGCAGTGATGAGCTTTGAATTCAAAAGCTGGGAACGCTTAACGGGCAGGGTGAAGGTGAGATATCCTTCATCGGAAAAGAAGTTTTTATAAAACCGCACGAAAATGAAGACTATCGTTAGTATCATAAAGGCCGAATAGGATAGCGCGGTTGCAAAAATGACCATTATCGCTATGATATATATCATCACGTTAAGGTATACGGCATCGACCGACAATACCGATATACTGAAGCCGCTCAGGATCGCCAATCCGATAACGGTTACTGCCGCTATCCACCAATACTTCATAACCGTGCCCAGATCGTATTTCAACAGTTTCTTCAGCATTTGAACACCTC